>JAZDMK010000020.1:0-2154 GCA_043800975.1 Bacteroidota bacterium
TTTTACTTTTACACTGTAGCATGGTTATCTTGTTTTATTTGACAACCCTAAGTTACAATAAACTCAGGGATTACAATACAATCATGCTACTTTTTTATTAACTTTATTATGTTACTTTTGTTACTTGCGAAAATTGAATAAGAAATATTTAAATTTCACATGATAATAATAAAAATAAGAAAGCGTAACTATGTCAAATGGCAGATGTCAGAGGGCAAACTTGTCTGCCGACAGGCAAGGTGTCAAATGTATGTATTATATTTAAAGTCAATATTTCTGATTTTTTAGTTTTACTGTAATAATGGATCTGGCTATGATTTTTAATAATTCTTTATTTTCTTTTTAAAGAAAAACGAATGTCTCGTCTTCGTCCGATATACGTTTTGAAAAATTTATGAGACGCAACCAAAAGAAAGATTCTCTTAATTCTTTCAGAACAATTTGCCGTTTATGTAAAAAGTCATGCGTGCTTTCTGCAGAATGAGATTCTTCATAATTTGCACCTGCAGAAAATGCTGCCCTGAAAAGTTGTCTGTAAATATGACTTCCCTCATATGTTTTATTTAACTTTTTCCCCAACTCAATTACCCTGACTGCAAACCTCAGAAAACGATTCGTCATTTCTTCTTTCACAGCCAGAAATTCACATTTGACATTCTACATTTGGCTTCTGACATCTTACATAAAATAATTTTGTATTATTAAAACAATTTTTCCTGTTTCGAAGGATTAATCTTTCCAAGATGCAAATAGGCTTTTTCGGTGGCTTCTCTTCCGCGCGGGGTGCGTTGTATGTATCCTTCTTTAACGAGAAAAGGTTCGTATACTTCTTCCAGTGTTCCTGCATCTTCGCCAACAGCTGTTGATATGGTGGACATTCCCACCGGGCCGCCCCTGAATTTTTCAATGATGGTGGAAAGGATTTTATTATCCATTTCATCAAGGCCGTTTTCATCAACATTCAGGGCTTTCAGGGCATACTGTGCAATGTTCATGTTAATGGTTCCGTCGCCTTTTATCTGTGCAAAATCGCGTACTCGCCGCAACAATGAATTGGCTATTCTTGGTGTACCACGGCTGCGGCGCGCTATTTCAAAGGCTGCATCGGGTTTGATTTCCACTTTTAAAATGGATGCCGAACGATTCACTATTTTTAATATCATCGAGGCATCATAATACGAAAGCCGCGAGTTGATGCTGAACCTTGCGCGCAAAGGCGATGTGAGCAGCCCCGAACGCGTTGTGGCGCCAATAAGCGTAAACGGATTCAATGAAATCTGCACGCTGCGGGCATTCGGGCCGGTTTCTATCATAATATCAATGCGGTAATCCTCCATCGCCGAATAAAGATATTCTTCCACCACAGAGCTGAGGCGGTGAATTTCATCAATAAACAGCACGTCATTTTTTTCAAGGCTGGTAAGCAGTCCGGCCAGGTCGCCGGGTTTATCGAGCACGGGGCCTGATGATATTTTTATTCCCACGCTCATTTCGTTGGCTATGATGTGTGCAAGGGTTGTTTTTCCAAGCCCGGGAGGTCCATGCAATAATACATGATCCAGCGCTTCGCCGCGTTGTTTTGCTGCCTGCACAAAAACTTTCAGATTTTCAACCACCTGGTGCTGACCAACAAAATCAATAAAATCGGACGGACGCAGCACTTTTTCAAACTCGCGTTCGGCAGGTGTTAAATTTTCAGATTCCGTATTTAAATTGGGATTCATGCAGGAATACTTCCGGGCACAAAGGTATGAAAAAACCATTGCGAAATTTGATTATGATTCCGAACTTAACGGTATCATAAAAAAAGTGGAAGGAGCCACATTGTTACAATAAATTTCGTAATGCGGACTCAAACAGCTTTTTCTTAGCTCAATCCCATCAACACAAAATCGAACCTTGTTTTGATACGAAATTTCCTGAATGCCAACTCTTTTTTTCAGTTGTCAAGAAAAAGGCTACTGCTCTTACACTAAGGGCTTGTTAGAAATTAAAGTTTACGTTTATATTAATTACTGATGTTACGCAAAATTAACAATTGACTGTTGATTAAAAATTATTGCACCATATAACCGTTCTTTGACAGCACTATAGCTTTGCTATATGCAAGGAATATTAGATTTATACACTGACTATTTGCTGAGCAGCTTTGGT
>JAZDMK010000029.1:0-5060 GCA_043800975.1 Bacteroidota bacterium
TTGCGGGTTTACCAGAACCTCAGATGCGGATAAGTTCACTTCCACGCTTTTTTAAACAAAAAAATGGATTACACCTTTCTGCTAATTTACAACATTGAAGAAAAAGAAACCCGTGAACGGTTTGAAATGGAGATTTGCATGATTGTTCAGGATTTTATAATGAACAGCGAAGAAGAAAGCCATTACTGGACTTTCAACAGCATGTTGAGCAGAAAAAAACTAATCGATTTTCTTAAATTCATTTGCTCTGGTATTAAAGGGAAAAATGATCGGGTAGTTCTGTATGCGATGGGGCTTGATGAGGATGATAAAACTTTGATTGTAGGAGACAGGAAAATGGAAGACTGGATAGAACAAGCATTAATTGACACTTATCCGGCCAGAAAATTTCTCAGAATGGTACGAAAAGTAATGGAAGATGTGAAAAATGAAAAATAATTTAATAAAAGTTAAAAAATGCGGAACCTTTCAAGTTTTCGGGGCATAAATAGATATTTATGGTGGTTTTAGTTAAAGATCATGCTTCCGGTCATAAGGCCGGTGCATGGTTTTTATTGAATTTTCATCATTTAATAGAAATACGAACCGGATAATTTTAAATCCAGCCAAAAAAGCCTGATAAAAATCAGCCAAAAAGAAAAAAGAATCAAAAAAAACCAGAAATGACCAGAATCCATCCATGCAAAAACCAGATTTGGCCAAAAAAATCCAAAACTGTTCCGATTTTGAACCAGAATAGTTCAAAAAAAACTGATTCTGATTCGATTTTAGCTATTTAACGACCAAACAAATTTTATAAAATGAAAAGAAGCAATAAAACAATAGGTGATTTGAGATATTTCCGGTGTAGAAATTACCTGTTGTGTATTTCTATTAATGCAGGTAGTTTTGAAAATTGCCGGATTCACCGAAAGAACCAGCTGGTTTGCAAATAATTTCATAACTCTTTAGGAAAATAACTAAATGGAAATGATTCAAACTTCTACATAAAAAACGCAAAAGTGCAAGCAAAAATGTTTTTATAAAAATTAGTTTTTATACTAAGATGAGTGAACAAAATTTCATTGAAACTTGCAAAAAGAAACAAATCAAGAAATATTATTAAATTTAAACCATAATTCACACCATGAAAAAACTCATTACCCTCTTGTTCGTCCTGATGAGCATTGTTGCCAGTTCGCAAGTAACCATCATTGACACATTGTTTGCCGGAAAAGATGCAACTGTTTCCAGCCTAAGCCCGAATTCCAATTACGGAGGTTCCACACAGTTTTTATGCAGCCAGACCAACGGAATGCAGAACTACATGGAGCAATCGTATATTTATTTTGAACTTGGACAGATTCCAGCCAATGCAACAATCAATTCAGCGCATTTGAATTTATTTGGAATCAGCCATACAGGAACAAACAGTAGTAAGTTGTTCATGTCAGGCGGAAACTGGGGAGAATTTTCTGTAAACTATAATAACCGACCATCACTATTGAACTATTATACTGCCCTGCCCCAATCGGACAGCAGCAATCAAAGTTATTCTGTAGATGTTCAAAGCCTTGTTAATCGCTGGGTAAGCGGCCTTTCTTCTAACTACGGTTTTTGCCTTTTACTTGATACCGTTGCACAACAGGGAGATCACGGACTGCGTTTCGGATCAAGAGAAAACAACACAAAACAACCTTATCTTATTATCAGCTATACCCTGCCTTCTGTGCCACTGACAAGTTTGCTCGCTTCATCATGCAATCAATCGGATATGCCTTTCAATGCACTTTTGGAAACTGGCTCTGTTTATAAAGCCGATTCATATCAGTTTAAAATAACCAATGTCAACACAGGGCATACGGAATATGTAACAAAAAACACAAATAGTTTTTTCATGAATGAGATGAACGCAAAGGTTGAGAAAAATACTTTGTATTCATTTCGTTCGAGGGCAAGTATCAATGGTGTTTGGGGCAACTGGGGAGATTCATGCAACAATGTTACAGCAAATAAACAATTATTAACCGCCTGTCAGGATGAAGGAATCAGTATTCAAATTCATACTGATGCTATTGGAGACCCTATTGTTGTTTCAGTGAACATCATTGGTGCTCATGCTTTGAACAGTGCTCAGATAACAGGCACAAGTGTGACGGTTGACACAATCGACCCGCATAACCCCACTTATTCTTTTACAGCCCCAGCAACTGATTTCACATTGCTTTATCATATAAAACCCAACTGCGAAGTTTTTTCCGCTAACACAGAAAATATTTATACTACAGCGAGTATTAGTATTAACGGTGCAACGCCCATTATCGTACTAGATTCATTTGAAATCAGCACCCCTTGGATTGTGTTTAATGATGCGGTGAGTATAAACCTGACTGCTCCGGCATTTCTGCATGAAAAGGTAGCGAGGACGTTTAAGTACACCAACACAGGGGAAAGCTTTACAGGTGATTTTAAGTTTACCGATACACTTGTATCGTACAATCACAACGCCATGATGAAGTTTACAGATATAACGGCAAACGGAAATAAAATTACCAGTATTCAGCTACCAACTATAACAGATTCAATAGTCACTATAACGATAAGTCTGCAAAACTTTACTGACTTGGACACGATTTTCGTTATTGACACAGTTGAAAGAACCGGATGCTACAACGACAATAACAAAACACATTTCTTTGCAAGCTACGGCTGTTCAGGCGATGCCTTGTGCGCACAGGTTACTTCGCAGTATTTTACAACAACGCTCAATGAAGATCCTTTAGACAAACCCATCCTTCAATACGAACTGCTGACAACAGGCTACAACACCTGCTGGAGTTTGCCAAAAGATAGACAGATTAAAATAACCAATACAGGACAAGGCACAGCGGATTCAACAATGATTACAGTTTATCAGAACGGCGACAGCTGGACACCCTATGAACACAATATTTCAGAAATCAATCCGGCAAGTCTGTATGTTTTTAAAGACCCCGCATGCACCATTCCGGTTGTTACACACGCCACAACCTACCCTTCGCTTTCCAGCAGTACAACGATCTTCTACGCAGTAGAACCATTGACCACCGGAAATAGTTTTTACATAAAATACAACGAAATCATTCATTGCGATTCCTTATTACAGTCTGATTTATTCTTTAATCAAAAAACAAACCTTCATCAGGAAGGCTTCCCCAGAGTGAGGCTGATGCACCTTTGTGAAACAACGGATGAAGTATTATGCGATGCAAATAAATTTTGTGAGCAATACGGAAAACACGAAAGTAGTCTGGGACAAACACTGAACAATTATACAGGAACGATGAACGGAGGCGACAGCGTGTGGCTTGATGTAGTTTCTACAACACCCCTTCTGCTTGCTTCGACAAGCGGAACAAGTCAGACGGGCTTCATTAACGAAATGAAAAGAGCAAAACTGGAAGTAAAGATAAAACTGGAAAAAGGAATCGGGATTGTTGAAGACAGCCTTTATCTGATTTCTAAAATAAACGGACTACCCGCAAAACTATATCCTACCGGAAGGATTATTGATTTGGGATCAGCCACCCCCGGCTTTGGTGATACGCTGACTTATTATTTTACACTGGCCGACAGCTTCTATACGGCAACCACAAACCCTGACTATGCTTGGCGTTATACACCAACAAATATTTACAATGAATTTTTTGTAAACAATTCTTTCAAAGTACATTTTCAGGTAGAAGCATTTTGCAACAGTTCGCTGGATGGTACACCTTCACAAATAAAACAGGAATTTTATTTCATTGCAGATTCTACCTGTGCCGATTGTCGTATTCCTTTATCAATGGTGAAAGATTCTATTAAGGTGCATTGCCCGGGATGCGTTACCCCGGGGTGGAACCTGAATTATTTTGATATAACAAGATCGAACTTCGGGTACGCTGATAATAACAACAATAATTTCCCTGATTTTATTCCTCTGACACCTGCAAACCCATTGCTGGCACAAACCAAACATGCGATGATGGGTGACACGCTTGAATTTACAATCAACGGACAACTATCGGATGGAGGAAATATTTTTGACACCACAGGAGCACCCGTATTTGTGGGATTCAGTTACTTTGGTTTTGATTTTAATTATGCACAACTGGAGTTCACCGGTGCAGCAACATTGCAAATGATGGCAGTTGCAGATACAGTAAGAGGAAAAATAAAAGATGCCAGCGGCAACGAATATCCTTTTAAAATACCACCCACAGCCGTAAAACTTTTGCCTGAAGGATATGCAGTGAGTCTGAATAAAGATACGATCAACCAATACAAAACTGGAACACTTACGTTCCCAAAATATCAGGCAGGAGATTCACTCTTTGCAAACCTTAAATTCAGGATCACGCAAAATCCGATTATCGCTGGAAATTATTTCAATATGGAAACTGTGGATGCAGCCATGATAATGTCGGGAACACCCTTTACAGGAATAAATGATAAAGTGGATGCAGGAACAATTGCGGTTAACCAGCCTTTTGATTTTCTGGAAATTCCACAGGACAGTTTAAAGAATTACAATTACATGTGTACCGGTTGGGATGGGCGATATAGTGCAATAGGTGCAGATTTCAAACACAACAGAGCCGATATTTATCAGTACAATATTTTCAAGGATGCGAACCCTTGTTACAATATTATTAAAACCAGCATGTACACAGAAGTGGGAAGTGAAATTCAATATTCGGGCATAGATCAGGTTCTCGATCAGGGTGCTTTTTCTTCCTTCTCCTATGAGATACGCAACCTGTGGATGATGGATTCTATATTGGTGAACTATCCGGCGGGCTTCACACTGGACACCGTGATTTTTGTCAACACTCAGCTGACAAGCGATGTGAACGGAACTACCGTATACACTGGAAATCCAAATATCCCTAGCACTTGTTTTTATTATTACAATATGAACGATGCTACAGTTATCGGGAACTCTACGATGATTTATCCGAAAAGACATTTAAGTCAGGTCACTGCATTTAATGCAGACAGCCTCATGCTGTTTTGGGATGAGACAAAACGATACAGGGTTTACTTTATGGTAAAATCAG
>JAZDMK010000099.1:0-4976 GCA_043800975.1 Bacteroidota bacterium
ACAACAGGCCATTCGTATTCGCGGAAAAATTGCCGACAACCTGACGGATTCGCTTCAGGTTGCATTTTCTGAATTTAATCTGGCCAGTTTAAATACGCTTACCAAAAAGTCAGGATACGAAATGGGCGGCGTTGTCAACGGAACAGCAAGCGTGAATGATTTGTATAAAACAATGAACCTTACATCTGGTTTATATATTACAAATCTTGTTGTAAATAACGACGTGCTTGGAAACGCTTCCATAAGCACAACCTGGAATAACCAGAAAAAAGGCGTTGGTGTGAATGCAACAATCTTCAGGGGACCTTTGAAAACATTTGATGTGAACGGAACCTATTATCCAACCGGAGAGAAACTGGATTTTGATATTTCGCTCGATAAATTTAAACTGAACATGCTTCGCAGTTATGTAAAAAGTTTTGCGACCATTAACAAAGGAATTGCTACCGGTAATATGAAACTGGTGGGTACAGCTTCGGATCCTGATTTATCAGGCATGCTGGAACTTCAGCAGGTAAACATACGTGTGGATTATCTGAATGCTGTTTATTCCTTTGCAGATAAAATTGAAATCAGAAAAGATGCATTTATTCTAAATGGCCTAACACTAAATGATACTGTTGGTAATAAAGCAATCGTAACCGGACAGATCACACACAATCGTTTTAAAGATTTTAATATTGATTTAAATATCTCAGCCAATAATCTGGCATGCCTTAATACAAATGCGAACATGAACAACATGTTTTATGGAAAGGCATCCATAACAGGATTGATTGCTGTTACGGGTCCTCCCGAAAATATTCGCATTGATATTGACGCAAAAACAGAAAAACATACTCAACTTTTTATTCCAATTTCTGATGCAACTGAAGCATCGAATAATTCTTTTATTCATTTTACAAGCTCTGAAAAAAACTCCAAAACGGATGATTCCTACTTGCCTGACTTCTCAGGCCTTCAGCTGAATTTTGATTTTGAAGTGACAACGGATGCAGAATTACAAATTATTTTAGATCAGAAAGCAGGCGATATAATACGCAGCAGGGGTAACGGAAACCTGAATATGAACATCAATACGCTGGGTGATTTTAAAATGTTTGGTGATTACATTATTGAGGATGGTGATTACCTATTTACAATGGAAAACATCATTAACAAAAAATTCAAAGTAAAGCAGGGAGGAAGTTTAAAGTGGAATGGAGATCCATATGATGCAGATTTGGATATTGAAGCTGTATACGATCTTAAAGCATCACTGTATGATCTTCGTCTGGATATTGATACATCTAAAAAAAGAGTTCCTGTTGCCTGTACGATTTTTATGAAGGACAAACTCTTTAATCCTTCTATCAGTTTTGATATTGATTTTCCCGGAATGGATGAATTCGCAAGAGAACAATACAAAGCAGTTGTTCGACCCGATATAAATAAACAGGTATTCGCACTATTAGTTTTAACTCGCTTTGTATTACCCACAGCTATGCAGGGGGGGAGTGAACAATCAACAGGAGGGAACAATGCATTGGGAGCAAACTCAAGCGAGCTTTTGTCGAATCAACTTAGTAACTGGCTTTCACAGATCAGTCAGGAATTTGACATTGGTGTGAATTATCGTCCGGGTGATGAGATTTCACGGGATGAAGTAGAAGTGGCTCTATCTACACAGTTGTTTAATGACCGTGTCAGTATTGACGGGAACTTTGGTGTTGCCGGACAACAGCAGGCAGCAAGTAACATTGTGGGTGATGTGAATATTGAAGCAAAGCCCTTTAAAAAGGGTAATCTGAAGTTGAAAGCTTATAATAAAACAAATACATCCAACGATCAGTTTAAGAAAAACTCGCCATACACGCAGGGAATGGGGCTTTTTTACCGAAAAGAATTCAACTCTTTCAGAGAACTTTTTAAACGGAAAAAGAAAGAAAAGAACAGTAAATAAAAAGGTTAGAAATAAAAAAACGCAAAAAAGTTTTTCTATTTCAAAAAAACATTTTAATTTAGTAAAAAAAATGTGGGGTGCTTTTGGTGTAACCGATTGAATTTCACTATTATTAACCAATTTTTTATTAAAATTCAATGAACATTTACATTGCAAATTTGAACTTCAAGATCACAAATGATGATCTGCAGTCGCTTTTTCAGGAATTCGGAGAAGTTACATCCGCTAAAGTAATTATGGACAAATTCACAGGTCGCTCCCGTGGATTTGGCTTTGTCGAAATGAGCAATGACCAGGAAGGTCAGGCTGCTATTGATAAGCTCGATAAAGCAGAATACGAAGGCAAAGTTATCTCGGTGTCTGTGGCTCGTCCACGTGAGGACAAAAAACCTGGTGGTGATTTCAACCAGAACCGCAGGTATAATTCTAACCGTTTTGATCAACGCGACTAGTTGAGAAAAATTTATAAAGCCCGGACTTTTCCGGGCTTTTTTTTTGCCTTTTTATATACATTTGCATAACATGAAAAAAACAATTCTTTTAATTGCAATATTACTTTCTTCAATATTTTCTTTCTGTCAAAGCAGAATAAACTTTTTCGATGGAAGCTGGGATGATATGCTGGCTGAAGCACGCAAAGAAAACATGCCCGTTTTTGTAGATGTGTCTACAGGATGGTGTGAACCCTGCAACGATATGCAATTGGTATACAGCCAGGAAAAAGTATGTAAATACATCAATGAAAAATTTATCAGTTTTAAACTGAATGCTGAAAAAGGCGACGGTCCTGCAGTTGCGAAGGAATTTGGAATCACGGTGTATCCTTCTTTTCTTTTTATCAATGGCAAAGGGGAGTTGATTCATTTGGGAGCCGGCAAAATGTCGGCCGTTCTTTTTCTTGAATTATCTAAAGTTGCAGCTGAGAATCAAAAGAGCTTGGGTATACTAAAGCAAAGGTATATTGATGGTGAACGGAATCCTTCTTTTCTTCATGAGTATGCCATGTCTTCATACAAAGCCGGACTGAATACTGCTTTTGTAGCTACCGAATATTTCGCCACGCAAAAAGATACAGCTCTTCTTTCAACACAAGGTTGGGATATGATTCGTGTTTTTTCAAATGAAAGTGATGCCAAGGAATTTAAATTTATGCTTGCAAACCGCTCGAAATTCATTTCCCGTTTCAATGACTTTGAGGTGAATTATAAAATTGCTTCTGTTGTACTGAATGAAGCTTTGTCTTCTGTAAGCCCTGATGACAAAGCAATCAGTTATGAAGCTAATTCTCTGATGGTATTAAAATCGCTGAATCTTTTAAACGAGCCTGAATTTTTCAGCCGTGTGAAAATTCAATACATGAGGAAGTATAGCAGTGAACCCAAAGAATACGTCCAGTTTCTTCTGGATTATATGAATCAGTTTGATCTTCCTTCCTATGAAATGAATTTTTTTGCGAAAGAAATGCTGATATTCAACGCAAGTATTGACCCGCTTGAAAAAGTTCTGACTAAAATTTCCGAAAGGTTAAAAAAAGAGGAGGTAGCAGAACTGATGGAAACACAGGCATGGATGCTGTATCGGTTGAAGCGTAATGAGGAAGCTTTGCGTGTTGCAGAGAAAGCACTTAAAGTTTTAAAAAGCGAAGAGAAAAATTATTCGGGATGTGAGAGCCTGATTCGATTGCTGAAAAAAAAATAAAAGCGAATTCTTAATTTTCTGCTTTTTTAGGAGCCCGGATTGGAATATTTAAAATCATATTCATTTTTAATTTGAAACCGTTTTGGATAGAAGGTGCGTATTTCAAAGGTTTCATTAATAATACAATCTGTTCGTCGATTCCATATCCGATTCCCTGAATCACACCGATGTTTGATAAAGTGCTGTCGGTTTCCACATCAAAACCAAGGATAATCGTTCCTTTCAGTTCAGCAGCTTTGGCTTCATCTGAATATTTCAGGTTGTCGAAAAAATATCTGTACAGCGCGTTTTCACCGGCAGGGAAATAAGGCTCCTGTTCAAGTGTAACGGTCATGTTCTGACTCTTTCCGTTGCCCTGCGAAAAGCCGCTAAACGGAAGCATTACGATGAGTATAAGAAGCGAGAAAAATATTGTTTTCATGGGTTTGTTTTTAAATTGATTTCTCATGGCTATATCCTGATTTTCATTTTGAGAGCAGTCATTAAGCAATGATTATACCAATGCAAATTTACAAAAAATTCAGTATGAGCGCGAACCGAAGATTGCAGACCCAATTCGAACCAGTGTGCTGCCTTCTTCCAATGCAATTAAAAAATCATCCGACATTCCCATTGAGATTTCACTAAAGTGCGGAGATTGCTGAAAATACTTCTCTTTCAGCTGATCAAATGTTGATTTCAGGAATTTGAATTCATTCCGGACCTGCGTTACATTTTCTGTAAAGGTTGCCATCCCCATAACGCCGCAAATCCGGATATTCTTCATTTCTGAAAATTCTTTTGATTCAAGCATCTGGCAGGCTTCTTCGTAATCAAGGCCGAATTTTGTTTCTTCATCTGCAATATGAAATTGAAGCAGGCAGGGAATAATTCTTTCGCACTTCATCGCCTCCCGGTTCACTTCAACCAGCAGTTTCATGCGGTCGATGCTGTGAATCATGGAAACAAAGGGTGCAATAAATTTTACTTTGTTTGTCTGCAGATGTCCGATGAAATGCCATTCGATATCGCCTGGTAATACAGGTTGCTTTGAAGTTAACTCCTGCACTTTGTTTTCCCCAAATATCCGCTGACCTGCCTTGTATGCTTCAAGGATATCTTCTGCTGGAAAATTTTTGGAAACAGCTACCAGACGAGCTTTGTTATCAAGCTTAGCGTGATATGCCTTAATATTTTCGAAGATTGGGTTCATATGAATTCTGAAAGCACAAAATTAATCTTTTTCTGCTCAGTAGATATTTTGTATTTTTGCTTATCCTGAAAACAAGATTGTTTATGAAGAAAATGATTTTCCTGGCTTCCATTGCATTCATTGCATGCTTTTCCAATGTATCTG
>JAZDMK010000118.1:0-3747 GCA_043800975.1 Bacteroidota bacterium
ATTCAATCCTGAAATTGAAAAAGGCGGACGCGTTGCTGATTTCCTTGAACTGGGAGAATTGCTTGCCCGTGATGCACTGAACAGAAAAGAATCCTGTGGCGGTCATTTCCGTGAAGAAATGCAAACCGAAGAAGGTGAAGCAAAACGTGATGATGAAAACTTTGCTTATGTGGCAGCCTGGGAATACAAAGGCGATGCTGAACCCGAGCTTCACAAAGAACAACTCACGTTTGAAGCAGTGAAACTGGCAACACGTAACTATAAATAATACATGAATAAACTGCTTTTCATACTGTTGTTTGTTGTTTCTAATTCCTGTATTGCGCAGGATGATGAGATCAGCAAGATACGTGCGTTGTATCAGAAGACAACTGAAGAGCAGCTGATAGCTGTAATGCCTGCTCCCGATAATTACGGGACACTTTATAACAACGAAATCGTCATTAACAAATACAACGGATCGTGGCGTGCTGTCGGAAATTACATTTGTAAAATGAATTTCTGGTATACTGATCAACCTGCTTTTGCGAAAGAAGAGCATGGCAAAGAAGAATCCGCTTTACGAAAAGTTGAAATGACTTCCACATGGTCTGCAAACAATATTGAGTCGTTTGAATTTCTTTATGAAAACGGCGAACTTGTATTTTGTTTGAAAAAAGACGCTACCTACGACAACCAGGAAAAGCCTTTGGAATATCGTTATTATTTTTCCAGAGGAAAACTGATCCGTTACATGCTGGGGCAGGAAACCCAGAAAACACTTCCCGACACGAAAGAAGTGCTGGCAAACAGCCAACGCATGATGAACCTGTTTTTAACAACATTTAAATACTAAACAAGCCAAACTCTATAACCCATGAACCTTACACTGAAGATCTGGCGCCAGGCCGACACGAAGTCGAAAGGCCTATTTGAAACCTACACAGTCGAAGGAATTTCTGCTGACTGTTCGTTTCTGGAAATGTTAGACCAGTTGAACGAAAAATTGGTAAACGAAAACAGTAATCCTGTTTCATTTAATAAATGTCCGGTATCCTTTGATCATGACTGTCGCGAAGGCATCTGCGGAATGTGCGGATTGTATATCAACGGTCGTCCTCACGGTCCTGATCAGGGAATTACAACTTGTCAGTTGCACATGCGTCGTTTCAAAGATGGCGACACGATTGTTATAGAACCCTGGCGTGCTAAGGCATTCCCGATTGTCCGTGACCTGGTGGTTGACCGTTCAGCGCTGGATAAAATCATTCAGGCCGGCGGTTATGTATCGGTAAATACCGGTGGTGTTCCGGATGCAAACGCAATTCCTATCCCGAAAAAAGATTCGGACAATGCCATGGATGCTGCTGCCTGCATAGGTTGTGGCGCTTGTATTGCTTCCTGCAAAAACGCATCGGCGATGTTGTTTACGGCAGCCAAAGTTTCTCAACTTTCGCTATTACCTCAGGGAAAAGTTGAAAAATACGAACGCGTTCAGCGCATGGTCGCCCGTATGGATGCAATGGGATTCGGACGTTGTTCGAACACTTATGCCTGTGAAGCGGAATGCCCGAAACTTGTAAGCGTAACGCACATTGCCCGCATGAACCGCAATTATTTCGGTGCAAAGATTTGTGCTGAAAAAGAAGTGGAACGCATGGGCGGAGGAGCTTAAATAATTTTTGATTTAGGATTTAGGATTTACGATTTTTAAAATAATTAAGGGGAGTTGCTTTGGTGATTCTCCTTTTATTATATACTAAATTTTCTTAAATTTGCCATATTAAAAACCTTAAAAACCATGAAAAAAACGACCCTTTTTCTTCTGATTGTTTTTGCCGGCTCTCTGTTTCTTACATCCTGCAAGAAATATGACAACGGACCTGACTTCAGTTTTATTCCAGCCAAAAACAGAGTTGAAAACACCTGGAAAATTGACAGCTGGTATGTCAACGGCGCATCGCAGTCGACCAGTTTTTTTTCCAACAGCACATACATTTATACAAAAGAAGGTGTTTATACTGAAAAATGGACCTCAGGGGGTCTATCCCTCCAAACTGACGGCACCTGGAAGTTCAGCAGTGATAAAGAGAAAATTTCAATTACAATTAACAACGCGACTAAGGAATATACCATTCTCAAGCTTTACAATGATTCTTTCTGGCTAAGCATATCAGAAAACAACCAAACTACAGAAATACATTATATTCCTGCATAACCATTATCTTATTTAATTCACGAAGAGGGTATTAATTATCTTCTATTTTGACTTCCCCTGTTTTGAAAACTCGAAAAGAAATGAAGGAAGAGTACCGGCAGATGAAATTCCGTATGGGTATTTTTCAAATCCGGAATAAGATCAATAACAAAGTTTTTATTGGAAGCAGTAATGATTTAATTGCCAAATGGAATTCGCAGAAGTTTCAGCTGGAAGCGGGAATGCATGCAAATGCCGAATTACAAAAGGATTGGAATGAAAAGGGCGAAGAAAATTTTGAGTATTCCATTCTGGATGAAATTGATCAGGGTGATGACACTGAAAAAAATAACAAAGATTTAAAAGTGCTCGAACAACTCTGGTTTGAAAAAATTTCTCCTTTTGATGAAAAGGGATATAATCGCCCGATTAAGAAATAATAATAAAATTTTTCCATTATACTATTTTTTTATTTTGTGCGTTTAAACAATAACGTTCATCCGCAAAACTAACCTGTTCGTTTATTACCATACCTGTATTGAAAAGATTTGCCTTCATAAATATATAAGGCATATAATATTTTTTACCTTTGAACCGTTCTGAGAAGGATTTTTACCGAAAAGTGTATTATTACTATGAGAAAGTCGATTTTACTTTTTGCAATTTTTTTATTCTCAACAATGTCTGTATTTGCACAGCGCAAAGCTGCAGGCACAGGGATGATTATAGGGAATGTAACGGATAGTGTCAGCAAACTTCCGATTGAGTATGTCAGTATCGGTGTGTATCCTGTTGACAAAGATTCTCTGGTATCCGGTATTGTGACTGACAGTACGGGGAAATTTCTTCTTCAGAAAATTCCAAACGGAAAATTTGTTGTAAAATTTTCTTTTATCGGATATAAACCTTTCGCATCCAAAGAAATTACGATTGATGCAAAGCAACAGTTTGTGATGCTGGAACCCGTTGTTTTAAGCCCTACCAGCAGTACGCTGGGAGCCGTTTCTGTAGAAGGACAGCGCAAACCTTTTGAACAGACCTTTAATAAGAAAATTTTTCTGATGGATGACAAAAGAACAGCCGGAGCACAAACAGCACTTGATCTTTTAAAAACCTTACCCTCGGTAACTATAGATGAAGAAGGGAATGTAAAATTCCGCGGACAATCGCCAACCATTCTTGTAGATAATCAGCCTTATCATTTATTGTATCCTAAACTTGAAATGATTCCGGCAGCAAACTGCGATAAGGTAGAATTCATCGAACCTTCCGCACGTTTCGCTTCTTCCGTTGGAACGATCAATATTAAACTTAAAAAGCCGAAAGAAAAAGGATTGAGTGGTGCTATTTATGCCAATGCCGGAACCTGGGATTTTAAGAAGGCTTCAAATTATTATTCAGGAATGAACATCAATTACAAATACAAAAAACTGATTTTATTTGCGAATGGATACTATGGTGGAAATGTTTTTGAAAATAAAAATTCAAACAGTAGTTCATTTATGTATAATGATTCTACTTTTATCAGCGGATTCGAAGGGCGTTTAATCGGAAACTCTATCTGGGGTTCA
>JAZDMK010000310.1:0-6089 GCA_043800975.1 Bacteroidota bacterium
AGTTCCTTCAATGCCAGTATCTAGTCCGGGATTAATGATTCCGCCTGTTTCCGAGGCAAAAGCAAAATTAACTGCGCAGAATAATGCCAACAACATCACAGATATAATTTTTATTAAATTTCTCATATTGGAATAAATTTATCTTGAGATTAATCTGTTGGCGCAAGGCTTTGAATCCCAAAACTTGTTGAATAAGATCCTCCCGCTGAACCTTCCGGCACCCTTGCTTCAACTAAAATCTGAATTTGCCTGCCAGGTACGCCGCTGTCTAAATCACCAGTTAAGTGCAGAGGGTCGCCATAAGTATTTGCCGCAATAATTTCAATCGGACCATTACTGGCTTGCGCTGAAGAATATCTGATGTTATTTGCAACAGGAATTGTAGTTAGTAAAGCGCTTGCCCAATCATCAAATTTCATTTGCAATTCTGTTTCTGCTGTTGGAACCGTCACGTTAAATGTCCACGACCAGCCGTTCTCATAAGTTCCGTCAGCCGTCGCATAAGTTTTGATTGCAGAAATTCCAGTTACTGATAAAACAGTGTTGTCGGGTATGGTTGTGAAGATATTACCTTCGACTTCCTTATCATAAGGTATCGCCGGATTACCAACCTTGTCTGTCACGTCTGCTGAAACTGAAAAATAATATTGAGTGTCAAAATCCAAAGGATTGGTTGGAGTGATAATTGTTTGCCTATCCCCTTCGGCCGGAGAAACGCTTGCCGGCACCATTGAATCATCGCTATATTTACGCAATTGGATATTAGCTGAACTTACGGTAACAGTATCTAATGGTTCATCAAATACCAGCACCGGATGGACATTCAAAGCCACGTTTGTAGCGCCATTAATTGGCGTATGGCTTTCTACATAAGGACTGCTGGTATCGGTTTCAGTAAAGGTAACTGTAACTTGTTTAGGACCCAGACCTTCGCTAGAAGCAGTCACATGGACAATGCCCGCGCTATCTTTAGAAAGATGGGCCGTCGCAACGCCTTCATTTAAGGCAAGAATGGTATTGTCTAAGCTTCCTCCGCCGTCAGCTGAAAGAACAACCGTGGTTTCGCTATTATTGGTTACGACATTATTATATTGGTCGTATCCGGTAACCGTAATTAAACTTTCATCGCTGAAAGCTAATTCAATCGGCGAAGCTAACAAAACTATGTGTGTTATTACATCGGGATTTATCGTAACATCAAATAACATTTGTTCTGCCGCGTTCCCTGCTTGGTCGGTTGCGTTACAAGTTACTGGTGTCGTTTCACTAACCGGGAAAAAGAATCCAGATGCAGGCGAGCAAATCGGAATAATTGCGCCATCGTGCGTATCGCTGGCCGTAACTTCATAATTTACAATTTTACCTCCGGTGACATTGGCTACATCAACTATCGGATCGTGCTGATCAATTACCGGCAGAGTATTATCTACCGTAAAAACAGGACCGCCATGTTCGACTTGAGAGTTACCCGCTAAGTCTGTGCCTCCATTAACTGCAATATTGGCCTCGCCATCGCCAGAGCCTACGGTAAAGTCATAAGTATAATGAGTGGCGTCAATGCGAGCCATATCTGTAGCGCTAAGAGTGTTGGCGCCGGTAATAGAAATCTGCGGAGCCGGTGATTCTGCCATTGCTTCGCTGAATTCTACGTTAATTGTTAAAATATCACCGGTCTTAACAAGATTATCGGAAGTAACTGAACCTTCTTTCAAAATAATAGATACAACTGCCGGCTGGACTGTATCATAAATACGAGAAAGCGTTGTTGCGGCATCATTTCCATTACCAGCTGAATCATGGGCAACGTCAGAAGCAATATCAACAGAAACTGTAATCATTTCGGGATCTGAGCCCGCTGGCGTAACATTAAAAGAATAATCTGTTCCACTGCCTAAAAAACTCTCGGTAACTATAGCCCCATTTGTCACAGAAACATCAGTTTCGTCAAAATCAGAGACTGGCTCTGAAAAATGGACTGTTACCGGAATTGGTTTTATGTTAGTTGGATCTGGAGCGGTCGAATCAAGGGTAACGGTTGGACTAGCTGTATCCACAGTAAAATCAGAAACCGGAAGCGTAGCGCTTGGATTTCCTGCCGCATCTGTAACAACAATTTCACAATCAGAATATGTTGCGTCAGATAATGGGCCATATGTCGTTGTGTTATTGTCAGCGACAGCAATTGTAAGATTGCCATTACCGCAAGAACCGCCGTAAGTTATTGCGCCAGCTTCGCTTGAATTAAATGTATAATCAGGTGTTAAATCATTTGTGGGATTTGTAACTGGAGTTATTTCAGCAAGAACTGGGGCTAAGGTATCAACAATAAATGTATGGGAATTATCCGTTAACATTGTGTTGCCAGCCATATCTTGCGCATCAGAAACATAAATCCTGTGCGTTATTTCTTCTGGGACGTCTATAACGTAATCAAAACAGAACGTCTTTGCATCCGCATCGCCGCAGTCAGTTACTGTCTGCGGCTCAAGAGGGATCATATTCACATCTACTGACGGGACACTTGAAATATCTTCATTAAAAGTAATTTTAATAGTATGAGGCGAAATGGTTAAAAGATTATAAGTTTCGCCATCAGAATCAACACTGGAAACTGTTGGCCTGTTTGCATCAATTGTTTTTACTACATCAGTACCATCAGCAGGATCACTCACATTGCCAGCTTCGTCAGTCATTGTTACGCCGGTAATTTGCAAAGGCAAAGTTTGGTCTGTATCGCCTTCGGTTACAGTATAAACTGCAATATAGGTCGCTCCTTCATCAGAAGTTGACCATGTTAAAGTATGTCCGTTGTAGGAACCGTTAACTATAGCGATTGGTTCTGCTGGAGTTGGAGTAAGAGTGAAGTTGATTGTATCGCCGATTTTTAAAACACCCGAAGAAGTTGCGTCAGAAACAATTGAAGTTATAACTGGTTTTGTTGTATCAATTACATTTACAGTTCTAGTTACCTGGTCAGCCGCGTTGCCAGAACCATCAACGACGTCATAAGTTACTGTATAGGTGGCAATTATTTGCCCAGGATTTGCAGGATTAAACATAACAGTATTCGTATCAACGGGATTAACCGTAACAATACTGGTGGTAACATCCTCATCTATATTATCACTAGCCGTTGCGCCATCATCTGTGTATGTGCCGCGATATTCTACAGAAACAGGATCAGTCCCAATTAAACTTATCACTGGTTTTGTTGTATCAACAAAATGAATAATAGAATCGCCGCTCACCGATAGCGCGCCGCTGAATGAAGAAGCTGCTATGCTGACATCGCCCTTATAATCAAAATTCAAAGTTCGAGTGATGTGGCCGCCAACAGTGTTGCCGCTTCCGCTGATAACAGGAGTGCCCTGCGGCGCCAAAGTTGATGCTGTTACATCTATTACAATATTATCGTTGACTGGATTTTGGTTGGCGTCAGTAATATAAATATCAAGCGTAACGCTAGTGCCAGATAAACTGGCTTCTACTGTTACGCCAGAGCCAGATGTAATTTGCGCGTTTGCCGGATTGCCAGCCGTAAAAGTTACTTGAGGCTGTTGAATTAAAGTTGTGCCGTTTATAGTTACACTAACTGTTTTATCTCCCTGTACTGTTGAAGTAAAACTGCCTGTTGTCTGCCCGTTGCTATCTGTTGCAACAACTGGCTGGACAACGGTATTACCGCCTCCAGAAACCGCTATCACAACATTGACAGGCGCAATTCCAGAAATAGGATTTCCATATTGGTCCTTGGCTGTAATTGTAACAACCACATAGCTGTTTAAATTTGCGGAATTAGTACTGGTTGTAACCGATGATTGATTAGCATCAACTGGTCCGGGATTTACTGTAACCGTAAAAGTTGTTGGCGTGGCATTATTTCCTGCTGCATCTTGCGCATTGCAAGTAACAGTGTGCGGACTACCCGCTATTATAAAATACGAACCTGGCGCTGGCGCGCAAGTTACAGTTACAACAGGGTCAACATTATCAGTGGCAGTCGGTAAAGTATAATTTACAGTTGCTCCGCCCAAAGAATCTGCGGAGGTAGTAATGTTTTCATGAGCCGCAATCACTGGTGGTGTTGTGTCGGGTAAACTATAAGTTATTACTGCTACAATGGCGCCTACGCGCACCGTAGTAGAGTTAGTTGTTGTTTTTACAACCCCAATCTCTAAAGTAGTTGTTCCCGACTTTATCGTATCTGGCACGTTTATATTTTGTGTTTTTACGCTACTGCATGGATCGCCAGAACCGCCTGTCGCAACAAGATTCACCCCCGAATCTTGATTACTTCCGTTAAGTCGTGTAAAAGTCTGATAAGTTCCATTTGGATTGTCATCGCCCCTATCTACTACTGATATGGCAATGCTTTGAATAGTGCTGCCGTTAGAAATACTACTTATATCTAAAGTAAATGACTCCCGGTCATTCGAAGTGCTTTCAATAACAGAATCGCTCGAATTACAACTTGGACTGACGATTCCCTCATTTACAGCGGAAACACCATTGGTCCATGCGGTATAAAATCCCTGCCCAGAAGGAATAAGAGAACTAGTCGTTGCCGCTGATGCGATCCCTGCAAAAACAAAAAAACCGCTCATTAAAAATGCCGCGGTCAAAATAAGGAAACATGGAGATAGACTCACCTTACAAAATTTTTTCATATTTATTTATTAATAAATCCAAATTATTGATAAGTATTAAGTTTTATTAGCGTCGCCATTATAATATAGTGGCTATAAAGCGCCTGTCAATAGCATACAACAGTCTTCGCAATGACCTGTCAATGAAACTTATCCACAGCTTATTAACATCCCATTTGATATTTAAATAAAGCAACTAACGAAGAAAACAATAATCCATCCAATCACTTGGTAAAATAAAATCAGAATAAATAAAAAGTGGTTAATTCTATCTCTTGTTTAAAATCACCACGTACAAGAATCAACACATTCACCTCCACTCGCATCTTGTCCTCCTGTGCCTGGATCACCTGGATCACCTGGTACACAGGGTTCAGCCCCGCCTTCTCCACCCCCCAGAGTAGTCCAGCAACTGGATTGAGCCTTGGCAGTGTTGAGATCTGTTATATTAGTAATGCTGTTCCTTGATGAGCGGGTAATAAGGCTGACAATGGCTAAGATAAAAAGCAGGAGAACTAGTAAGAATAGGTTCTTAATACCTAATTTATGAATCAGATTGTATTTTATTCTCTGTTTTATTTCTTCAGCCATGGATGTTCTTGATTTAAAATTACAGGAATTCATATTTAAAAACAAGATGAGTTATACACAATCTATTGACGGTTTTTAGAAAAGGTGATATAATGTAGAAAGTAAAGGTTTGGTTCTTTTAACCAGTTCTTTTAAAAGAAAGGAAGGAAGAGTATGAAAAAGGAATTTTTGGCCCTGGTCCTGGTGTTTGCGTGTATATTTGGAGCCCTGTTGGTTGGGTGTGGTGCTACTACCACAACCCAAGTCGTACAGAAGGAAATGATTCAACTTATCCAACCCGCTCCAGAGGAATTAAAGCCCTTCTTGGGGACATGGAAAGGACCGTGGTACTACTCCGAGGAGGGACCCGGGATAGCTGCTCGTCTCAAAGTATCGCAAAATGAAAACGGAGATGCTATTGCGATTTACTACTGGGATGAAAATGTGTTGGACACCCAAGGAGGCCCCGCGTCGCCAATAATACCTGTGTTCTACAAAAAAGATGGGGTACTCGTTATCAACGTGGGAGTAATAACTTTCGAGCTTCATGAGAAAAAATTGATAGGCAAAAGAACAGATTCTACTAAGTGGCGGGTTATCATGAACAAAGAAACCACCGGATAGACCGGCTCACAAGGCGGACACATTAGTCCGCCTTTTTATTTTTAAGAAAGGTGGTATAATGAATGCGGGAAAATAGAGGTTGGTTCTTTAATTTAAATAAATAACTTCGTTCTTTAAATAAGGAGGAAAGGGGTATGAGAAGGGATTTGATGATTTTGGTTTTGGCCATGGTATTTATGGTTGGAGTTGTGTTGGGTGGGTGTGGCGCTACTACAGTTCAACTGGCACAAGAGGAAAAAGAAATGCGGA
>JAZDMK010000158.1:0-3223 GCA_043800975.1 Bacteroidota bacterium
GCTTCGGTGACGGAGATAACCTGGTAATAAGGTAATTCATCACTCCATTGGCCGATCGGAGTTTGTTGCGAGAAGCCTGAAAAACCCGCTAAAAAGACCCAAAGAAACGAGAGAAAGTACGAGTTGATTTTCATGAAATCCAGATGTTAATAGAAAAAGAAATAGCTTATCTGATCAACTCCTTTTTGCGTGTTTTATTGTGAAGTGGGGATGGGTAACAGTCTAAAATGATGGTGGGAACCAGTTTGATGTTATACTACCTGAAAGACCATGATTCCCACTGACCTTGTAATTGAGGGCTGGGGAGCACTTCAGGGTCCTGGTCTTTCTGATTAATTTTCAGCGATTCCAGAGAAACTGTTCCTGTCAGATAATCAGCCATCTGCTTATAGGTCACTTCCCCTGAAGTATCCTTAATCTTTTTCAGAAAAAAATAGGTAAAAATGCCATGCCCCTCTTTTGTGTATGAAAGGGCTGACTGAATACCAGAAGTAGCTGAGAAAACAACGGTATTTCCAACTATCTGTTCCTCGTTGGGTTTTATTTTCACACTTCGCGCAGCAAGTAATCCTGATGATCGCCCCCCTCCCGAAAAACAGGCATCGAGCAGGATGGTAATCCTTGCGGCATTTGTTTCGCCAAGCTTTTTGAACACTTCACCCAATTTGATTGCCTGGTTAAGGTTGGCTGAACTCACATCGACCGGCATCAGATAAGGAGACTGGGTATCTTCATCGGGCAAACCATGTCCGGCGTAATAGAATAGTATTTCGGCTTCATTTCCTGTCTTTGCAGCCAGTTTGCTGATCAAATCAAGTTTCTGGTTCATCTCTCCCGAAGTGGCATCTAAAAGAAGAAAAACGTTACTTTCTTCAAATCCAAGGGTTGAAATGAGATATTCCTTTAAAATCCGTGCATCATTCCGGGCGAATGCTACATCTACTTCGGTGTTCAGGCCGCTCTGATACTTTGAATAGTCTTCATTTCCAATGATTAATGCATATTTTTTCGGATTTATCTCACCGGTTACAGGAATATTCCGGTCGACGACAGAAGATAAAGAGGCTTTTGTGATCAGTGGTTCGGCAGTAGGGATTGCTGAAATTACAACTTGATTCTGCGCTACCAGAGTTTGGTTGAGTTGCACCGTTACAATTGTATCATGTGAAAAGTTTTGATAGCTTTCCGAAAGCGATATTCTCACAGGAATACTTTGGCCTGTATAATTCCGGTTGGTGATAAACGGGAAATCAATTTCACGGCTTTCTCCCGGCTTTAAGTCAGCAAGATCAAAGAACTGCTCGCCAAGAGGAAAGCAGTTTTCCGTAGGGAGAAGGCACTCAACTTTTACCGAATTGGCCTGCCCTTTTCCGATATTCTGGATAAGGCATTTTAACTGAATCTGAGCATTCAGCCGGCTGGTGCCCCCTTTTTCGGTGCTGAATACAGCATCGGCGACAACAACCAGTGGCGGAGCAAATGGGTGGGTTTCAATTTTCATTTCCAACGGGTAGGCATCAAAGCCCGATTGCTCAAGCGCCTCGATTTTAAATTCGGCTATACCATCCTCAAGATTCATGTTTGCAGACAATGGTATTTCAACAGGCTGAATTTTAGCAGGCTTCAAATCGCCGATGGTTAAATTTGCGGGAAAATCCAATCCTGTCAGGCTTTGATTCTTCAGCGAAACCCTGACCGTGACTTTTTTTGCATCTCCATTCCCAAGATTTTCAATATTGAAGCGGATTACAGAACGTTCATCAGCATCGATCACATTATTCGTGTTGGGATCAATAAATAACTCATCTTTGATAATCAGGTCGGGAGCGCCCATTATTTTAGGGGTAACCACTGATTTGCCTGCCTGAACTTCCTTCATTTTACTCCGGCCACTGATCTTTTGTTGCGCCAAGACGCCAAATCCTAAGATCAGAAAAATAGAAACCAAAACAACCTTTTTCATTTCATAAATCTAAAATCGTAAACCTGAAATCGTAATTTAAAACCTGTATTTAACCGATAATTCTGCTCCTCCAAATTGTTCATTCCAGCCTCCTCCAAGTGATAGGCCATTTTTACCTGGCTTAGTCTTATTGGGATGAATGGCTGTCCATATCATGTTTCCAAGCCAGACTGCTCCGGCAGTGTACATGAGTATTGTTGAAATCGTTTTTTGGCTTTTAGCCTGATTATAAAGCTTATTGCGTTCATTCTCATCTTCTGATGCCAAATATTTATCATACGTGTTATTTGCAGAATTATAATAGAAGTAAGACCCTGCTGCAGCCCCATAAAATGCAACCGCCATGATCCAAAAGGGCTTTCCGTGGTTTAGTTTGGTGATGCCAAGACCGGGTACCACAGCTGAAAGAAGCAATGCCGGCCCCCTGTGGAAATATTTTTCCTTAGAGGTTTCGGGCGGTTGTACTTCATAAATAGTTGCAGTGACATCCACATAAATGCCTTCTGCAATAACCACCCGATCTTTATTGATATCCCAACAGATTTTTTTTCCTTTTCCTCCATTAATCCCAGCGCCTGCATCTCCGGAAACAGAAACCGGCTGGATCGTTTTACCCGAAGCGGTAGTAATTGTTATTCCAATATTGAACTGCTCGTTTTTCGCGGCATGTAAAATATCGTAAGTCACCCAAAGGGTATCGTTCTGAATATGGAAATCTACGTTTTCGATGGTAGCCTTCGATTGGGCCATGGCCTGATTTAACTGCAGCATCATAACTGCAAGGAAAAAGGGCAAAAAAATAATTCGTTTCAAGATTACCATCATATTTCGGGTGCTTTGTACATTTTTAATCTTTTTTCTAATATCTCAGGGTCTCTTCTGCAATCCCAAAATAGCAGAATCTCAATATGTTTATTACTCAACTTATAAATGATAAGATAATTCTCCGTGATAATACCCCGGATCTTATCTGAAGCAAAAGGTTTTCCTAAAAACGGATGTTCTACCAATCCGGATACAAGCACCTTTATTTTTGAATACAGTTTCTTGCTGTATTTTGCGCTTTTGTTGCGTTCAATGTAATACTCTAACGTTTCAAAAAGCTCCCGTTCAGCATTTAATGACCATATTATTTTTCGCTTAACCATTTTTCTACTCTTTTATTAAGCGTGTCATTATCTGTAAATTGTCCATTTCGAATTTGTTCACGACTCTGTTCTATTCGCTGCTTTTGATAATCAGTAAGTTGAACAGTAGTGG
>JAZDMK010000184.1:0-8170 GCA_043800975.1 Bacteroidota bacterium
AAGTATTTTTCAAAATCTTTTTAGAAAAAGAAAATGATTTTTACGGAGTTACCTATTAAAGGACTTGTATTGATTCAGCCACGCATTTTTGAAGATGATCGTGGTTATTTCTTTGAATCCTTTAATAAGGATGAAATGAAACAGAATGGGATTATCGAAGAATTTGTTCAGGATAATCAGTCGTGCTCGAAAAAAAATGTTTTGCGTGGTTTGCATTATCAGGTTCCGCCTCATGCTCAAGGAAAGCTGGTGCGCGTAATTACAGGATCTGTACTTGATGTTGCTGTCGATATTAGAAAGAATTCTCCATTCTTTGGAAAGTATTATTCAATAATATTAGATGATAAAGAAAAGAAAATGCTCTATATCCCACCCGGTTTTGCACATGGTTTTGTATCATTGGAAGATAATACAGTGTTTTCGTACAAATGCACAGCATTGTATCACCCGGCCTCTGAAAGAACAATTTTGTGGAACGATTCGCATGTAAACATTGATTGGGGTGTGTTTGATCCTATTATAGCAAAGAAGGACTTTGAAGGGGATTCCTTTGCAAAATATTCACTCTTTCCACAATTCGAATAATATGAAAAAAGTTTTAATAATAATTCATTTGCATTAAATATTGTAATATATTTGTAAAGCAAAAATACAGTTGCTGTTCATAAATTAACAAATAAACTAATTTAAATTTAATAAAAATGGCCAAAAATTTTGAAAGTTTAAAAAGTCAGCTGAAAGAAGTTTCTACAATGTTGAATGCATTTAAGTCAGAAGCTGTTCAGTTACGAATTCTCGAATTAATTTTTAATCAAAAGGAGTTTAAATCAGCTCTGCCTGCTGGAAGAAGTGAACAGGCCAGAGCAGAGTATAAAGCAACAGGTGGAGCCAAACGAAAAGCAGGCAGACCAAAAATTGAAAAACCAGAAAGAAAAAAGAAACTTGGTTTTAAAAATAAGGTCCGCAGAACTAATGCAGGTCCTACAGTTTTTCTGAATAAACTCGAAAGTGAAAATTTCTTTTCACAACCTAAATCATTGCGTGATATTGTACTGCATTGCAATAATAAATTAAATCAATCCTTTAAAACAACTGATTTTACCAGCCCTATGGTGAAACTCGTTAATGAGAAAAAGTTGAAAAAAAGCAGAAGTGCTGATGGCAAAACATTTGTTTTTGGTAAATAAATGCTTATTTGATATAATTATTAAAGCCCTGCAATCAGGGCTTTTTTTGTTTAATGTTTGATTAATTGAGCATTAAAACATCTATTTATAAATATTCGGATAAGTAATTATCCAGTATTCCTAGATTTTTTTTTTACTTTAAGTATGTTAATGTAGGGGATTTCTTCATAAATTTGCAGCCCTTTTAAAGAGATTAATGGACAGAGAGACGGCTTTACTTGTTTTTACGCTGTATTTTTTTTGCGCTGTATTTTTTTCAACGCTGATTAACGGACTGTTCTTGCGTTTTACCCACACATTGGGCATTCGCAACCATCCGGAGGAAATTATTCGCTGGAGCCCTAAGGCAAAGCCTTCCATTGGCGGAATTTCATTCTATATTGTTTTCCTCTTTTCTATCACATCCTACTTTTTCATTTTTAGAGACATCGGTTTAACTACCAATATTGAATTTCTGGGAATGTTGCTTGCCTGCACGGTAGCATTTCTGATGGGCCTTGCCGACGATGCTTATAATACCAAACCATTATTAAAATTGCTGGTTCAGGTTTTTTGTGCTGTAATCCTGATCTGGTCAGGTATTTACATTAAAGTATCTCCGAATGAAGCGCTCAATTATACGCTTACTGTATTTTGGGTTGTTGGCATTATGAATTCCATTAATATGCTTGATAACATGGACGGAATTGCTACAACCGTTTCTATCTATATTATTTTCGCAGCCATTGCTACCATGCTCATTCGTCATTCTAAAAATGATTTATACTTTACTATTTTAACTGGCGTTGTTGCTTCTTTGATTGGTTTTTTAAAGTTCAACTGGCATCCTTCCAAAATGTTTATGGGTGACACAGGTAGTCAGTTCTTAGGTGCTTTTCTGGCCATTATCGGAATTGAATTTTTCTGGAATGGAAAAGATGTTGCAGAATTGGTCATCCAAACGAAACAGATTGCTTCTGTTATTCTTGTGTTTTTATTGCCTTTGTGTGATACAAGCAACGTATTTATCCGCCGTTTGTTGAAAGGAAAATCTCCATTCATTGGTGGTAAAGATCATACAACACATCATCTCGTATATGCCGGCCTGAGTGAAAAACAAGTAGCCGGTGTGTTTACGCTCTTGTCTGTTATTTCTGTGTCTTTGATGATATTGATCCAGTTTATTCCTGACTGGAACCTTATATATTTTTCTTTGGTTTGTCTTTATGCTTTGCTGGTATTTATTGTATTGTTAAGAGTTACTATTAAGTACCAAAACACACTTGAAAAATGAAGACCATTATGAGCACTTTCTGGGGAACTTTTAGAAAAGTATTCTCGTTTATTATTCTCTTCGCACTCGCCTTTGTAGCATTTGCTCTTGTAAATAAATCTCCGGATTACTCAGACATTGATAAAGAGTTTGATGAATATTTTCGAAAAAATTACAAAGTATTTGCTGTTAACATCCCTGATAAAATTGATTTCTGCGGCGAAGCATGCCCGGTAGATCGTTTTGATATCCATGAATCGCTGGACAAAGAACTTCTTTCGATTACCTATTGGCATTCACAAACTTTGCAAACTATCAAAAAAGCAAATCGTTACTTTCCTATAATTGAGCCTATCCTGAAGCAGAATGGAATTCCGGATGATTTTAAATATTTGTGTATTACCGAAAGCATGCTTACAAATGCTATTTCTACAGCCAATGCTGTTGGATTCTGGCAGTTTCTGGATAAAACTGGAATTTCATATGGGCTCGAAATAAATGAAGAAGTGGATGAGCGATACGATGTTGTTCGATCTACACATGCAGCCTGCAAATATTTTAAAGATGCGTATGCAAAATTTGGTAACTGGACAATGGTTGCAGCTTCGTATAATATGGGAATGGGCGGATTGAAAGAACAATCAACGCGTCAGCAAACAAATAACTATTACGATCTTCATTTAAACCAAGAAACAGGAAGGTATGTATACAGAATTCTGGCTAACAAAATTCTTTTTCAGAGTCCCTCATCGTATGGATTTTATTTCCGTTTTAAAGATCTGTATCCAGTAATACCAACGCGTAAACTTACTGTGGATACTGCGATAAATGATCTTGTTGCATTTTCAATCAACGCAAAATCGAATTACAAAATGCTGAAGCTTTTTAATCCATGGTTGCGGAAAACCAAGCTCAGTAATAAGCTCCGAAAAAAATACACAATCGAATTTCCCGTGGAGGGTTCCATGAATTATTCTGTGCTCACAAAAGATTTGGAAGAAAAAGACAGAAAATGGATGGAACAGTTTGAAAAAGATTTCGGAAAGAATGAAGAAAACAAAAAATGAAACAACGATAGATTCTTCAGATATTCAAGACCATTCCGAATGTTTATCTGTTGAAGGTGCGCGGGAACATAATCTGAAAAATATTGATGTTGTTCTTCCCCGTAACAAATTGGTTGTAATTACAGGTCTTAGTGGCAGCGGGAAATCAACACTTGCTTTTGATATAATTTATGCTGAGGGACAGCGCAGGTATATGGAAACCCTTTCTGCATATGCGAGACAATACATTGGAAATCTTAGTCGTCCCGATGTAGATCGTGTAACCGGTTTGAGTCCTGTTATTGCGATTGAACAAAAATCAACCAGCCGTAATCCGCGTTCCACAGTTGGTACTGTTACTGAAATATACGATTTTCTTCGTTTGCTTTTTGCCCGTGTTGCCGATGCAATATCCTACAACAGCGGTGAGAAAATGGTGAAGTTTACCGAGCCACAGATCGTCGATTTAATTCAGCAACGCTTTGCAGGAAAAAAAATAAATGTTCTGTCTCCATTGGTGCGTGCCAGAAAAGGGCATTACCGTGAACTGATCGAGCAGCAACGCAGATCCGGTTTTTTAAAACTCCGCATTGATGGAAAAGTAACGGATATCACTGCCGGTATGCAACTTGAAAGATACAAGGTGCATGACATTGAATTGCTAATCGATCGTATTCAAATTAGTGGAACAGATAATAAACGGCTGAAAGATTCTGTGCAATCTGCATTACGCTACGGAAAAGGCGGCATGATGGTTCATGATGAAGAAAGCGGAGAGGTGCATCATTTTAGTAGAAAGCTAATGTGTCCAACTAGTGGAATTTCGTATGATGAACCCGAACCCAATACATTTTCATTTAACTCACCCTACGGTGCATGTTCGCATTGCAACGGTCTTGGCGAAGTTTCAACCATCGATATAAAAAAAATAATTCCCGACGACAGAAAAACAATTCGTAAAGGTGGGCTGGCTCCCGTTGGCGAGTATAAGAATACATGGTTTTTTAAACAGATGGAAGCCATCGGGGAGAAGCATGGCTTTACGCTGGATACTGCAATTTGTGATATTCCCGAAGATGCCATGAACATTATTCTGTATGGTTCGGATGAAGTGTTTCGCTTGAAAAATGAATACGTGGGTGTTTATTCAAATTACACATTAACATTTGAAGGAATTGTAAATTTCATCGTTAATCAGAATGATGAAAGTGCCACAGCTCCTGTAAAAAGATGGGCCGGCGATTTTATGAACCGAATTCCCTGCCCCGAATGCAACGGAATGCGTCTTAAAAAAGAATCTCTTAATTTTAAAATTCTCGGGAACAACATTGCAGAAGTTGCCATGCATGATATTAACAGTTTGCTGAATTGGGTTGATACATTAGAGAAAGAACTGGATGAAAGAAAGCTTACCATTGCCGCCGGTATGCTCAAAGAAATCCGTAACCGTGCTGGATTTTTAATTGATGTGGGATTGGATTATCTGTCATTAAACAGACCTGCGAAAAGTCTTTCCGGTGGCGAGGCACAGAGAATTCGCCTGGCAACACAAGTGGGGACACAACTTGTAAATGTGTTGTACATTCTCGATGAACCAAGTATAGGGCTTCATCAGCGAGATAACCAACGCTTGATTTCTTCACTTAAACAATTGCGCGATAATGGAAATTCTGTAATTGTTGTGGAGCATGACAGAGATATGATACTGTCAGCAGATTATATTCTTGACATGGGCCCTGGCGCTGGTTTTCAGGGTGGACAAATTGTTGGTAAAGGCACACCAGCAGAATTAAAAAAACAAAATACACTGACAGCAGAATATCTGCGCAATGAAAAATTAATTCCTGTTCCTGCTGTAAGAAGAAAAGGAAATGGAAAGTTTTTAGAAATAAAAGGTGCAAAAGGAAATAACCTAAAATCAGTCGATGTTGAAATCCCGCTTGGGAAAATGATTTGCATTACGGGTGTTTCTGGAAGCGGGAAATCCTCGCTGGTAAATGAAACGTTGTATCCCATGCTTAGCAAGCACTTCTATCGATCCGAACAAAGAGCACTTCCGCATAAATCAATTGAAGGAATAAAAAACATTGATAAAGTAATTGAAGTCGATCAATCGCCGATCGGAAGAACGCCAAGATCTAATCCGGCAACTTACACTAAGGTTTTTGATGAAATCAGAAAATTATTTTCCAGCCTGCCAGAAGCCAAGGTGCGTGGATATTTACCCGGTCGTTTTTCATTTAATGTAAAGGGTGGACGTTGCGAAAATTGTCAGGGTGCAGGTTTGAAAGTGGTTGAAATGAATTTTCTTCCCGATGTTTATGTGAATTGTGAAGTGTGTAATGGCCGTCGCTATAACAGAGAAACGCTCGAAGTACGTTATAAAGGAAAAAGTATCAATGATGTTTTAAACATGGACATTGATCAGGCATTGGAGTTTTTTGAAAGCATTCCTCACATTACTCAGAAGATCAGAACACTTCATGATGTGGGTCTGGGATATATCACGTTGGGCCAACAATCCACAACACTTTCCGGTGGAGAATCACAACGTGTGAAATTGGCTGCGGAACTTTCAAAAAAAGATACTGGAAACACGCTGTACATTTTGGATGAACCAACAACCGGATTGCATTTTGACGACATACGCGTGTTGTTGGATGTGCTGAATAAGCTGACTGACAAAGGAAACACTGTAATTATTATCGAGCATAATCTGGATGTGATTAAAGTGTGTGATCATGTAATTGATTTAGGTCCCGATGGTGGGATGCGAGGAGGATTTGTTGTTGCGGAAGGTACACCCGAAGAAATATCTAAAGTAAAAAATAGTCTGACCGGAAAGTTTTTGAAAGATGTTTTGTGATAAGTAATTTTACATACGTGAAATACGAATGTTAATTTCTAATTCGATAAGAATTTAAAAATCAATACACAAGTGTTTTGTGATTTTTAAAATGTTAAAAACAATGTTGATTTTTTTTTAACAAATGCTTGTGTTAGGTTAGATGATACCTTAAATTTGCTACAATAATTTTTTATTAACTAAAAACAAAAACTATGGAAGCACTTTTAGCAGCTGGTATCGCATTTATTATTATTTATCTGGCGATTGTATTACTAATGATTATTTCAATGTGGGTTATTTTTGCAAAGGCAGGACAACCCGGATGGGCTGTACTTATTCCCATTTACAATTTTTATGTAATGTTGCAGGTTGCAAAAAAACCAGGTTGGTGGCTTGTAATTATGCTTCTTGTTCCCTTTGTTAACATTATTTTCATGTTAATGGCGTTATATGCTATTTGTGTTAACTTTGGTAAGGACGCAGGGTTTTTTATCGGAGTATTACTTCTTCCGTTTATTTTCATTCCGATTCTTGCTTTCGGAAGCGCAAAATACAATCCTCCTGTAGCAGTACCTCCTGCTATGTAAGTTTTTTTGTGAAAATTTAAAAAAGGGTTGGTTTTTCCAGCCCTTTTTTGTGAAAAAATGATACATTTGAATTCTCAACTATAAACAATCCTTTTTATGGAAATTGATTCTACATCCCCAAAAAAAATTATTGTGCCCAACGTGATGGTTGTTTTGCTGGCAGCGCTTTCGATTATTTCTATCTTTTTGCCCTGGTTTGCAGCAAAGGGTGAAAGTGTTTCACTTGTAAATATCCTTTCATACGTAGGCGATCTCACAGCCTTTGATTCGAAAGCAAACCTGCTTTATCTGTTGCTGCTTATTCCTATTTTTTCAGCCGTAATTATTGGCGTGGAAATGAACAACAATGTGAAGGTGAAACTCTGGTCACAAATTGGAAAAATAATTGTTTTTGTAATTAATATTCTCGCACTGGTAGGGCTCATCTATGTGCAGTCTCTTTTAGGTGGTACAAAAGCAACCGTATTTGAGATTATGGGATATGGATACTGGATAGCTCTGATTTCTTCAGTTTTGCTGTTAATTACCGTATTCACCAGAAAAAAGATGAATTAATTTAAGACGTACACGTTAGTATAAATTTTTAAGAAAGGAAAATTATGCATTTCAGAGGATTTGATGGATTTGAAGCATTTGGTGCCACGATGGGCATCTTTATAATTTTAATTATGTTGCTGATATTTGTTGGTGGCTTATTGGTGATGATTTTTTATCTGCTGTCATTGCAAAGAGCACTGGAAGCATGCTCTCCCCAGAACCGTAAAATGCCTCCGGGGCAGGTTTGGCTTCAGTTGATTCCACTCGTAAATATAGTATGGCAGTTTATAAATGTCAATAATGTTTCAGGATCACTTAAAGGTGAATTTGAAATGCTTGGAATTCCTAAAACAGAAGATAAACCTGCCTACGGCATTGGCCTTGCAGCTTGTATTTGCTCTTGCTGTGGCTGGATTCCTGTTTTAGGGCCTTTTGTTTCTATCGCAGGTTTTGTGTGTTTCATTGTGTACTGGGTAAATATTAATAACTACAAAAACAAGCTGCTGGAATTCAAGCGGGCAAACTACAGCCCCTCTGCACAGCCTATTCCTCCTTCAATACCCAATCAGTTTTAATTTTTTTTTATTGAATCCGCGCGAGCGCATTCCCCGCTGCTTGCCGCGGGGTTAGCGAGCAAATCAATAAAAAATTCATATGGATCGAAGATTATTCACTTCGTTCATGATTATTAATTCCTCGTGGTTTACCGCGAG
>JAZDMK010000188.1:0-10604 GCA_043800975.1 Bacteroidota bacterium
TCGCGGTTTTTGAGCGCTTCAAATAATAAGATTTCTTTTTTTGTAAGTTGTTTTGCATCAAAAACCACTTCAGGGTTCATGCTGATGCGCGTTTGGCTTGACAATTTGAAACCCGAAGGCAGCGCTGCATTCATCACTTCACCCGGGTGACAGAGATAGTAGCCCGACATCCATTCCCAGAACTTCATTTGCGTTTCATTTACAACCGGGCTTTCATCAAGCAATGATAGAATGTATTTAGCTTCATAACCCTGCGGAGGCTTGTCATGAATGCGGCATATTATAGCAGTATAAATTTTGCTACGACCAAACTGAACAATTACTCTTTGCCCAATACAAATGTTATCAGCCAGTGCAAAAGGAACCCTATAGGTAAAATAACCGGGCAGGGGCAATGGGAGTAAAACATCAATAAAGCAGGCAAGAGATTCGGATTGCATTTTTTCGGTTTGTAGCTGTAAAATTAGAAAAATAATGCAGTTGAAATTTTTTAAAAACGGTTTATGCAACATCTGTTAATAAAAAATTGTCTATTTTTATCAAGAAGTTTTGCTGGTACAAAAGATTACATATCTTTGTATCTAGATATTAAAATAATTCGTTTCATTTAAAACCATCAACATGAAAAAAACATTACTGATTTCAATGCTGGTATTGCTTAGTGCAACTGTGTTTGCACAGGTAACCCTGTATTCGAACAATTTTGATTCCTACACAGTGGGAAATAAACTGGCACTCGTTGCTGGTAACCCATGGACCACCTGGTCGGCAGCTCCCGGCGGTGCGGAAGACGGAACTATTTCTGCAACACAGTCGCATTCCACAACCAAATCTGTGAACATTGTAACCAACAATGACCTTGTTTATAAATTTAATGACAAAACAACAGGCCGTTTTAACATTGAATGGTGGATGTTTGTTGAAACCGGGAAGCTGGGCTATTTCAATCTGCTGAGCAATTTTAACGGAAGTAGCAGTGAATGGGCATTTCAGGTTTACAACTATCACGATTCGATTTTTGTGGATGCCGGAGGTACTACTGCTGCAAAGCAGCCTTTCGCTACCAATACATGGAAGAAAATTAACCTGATCGTTGATCTGGATGATGATTTTACAACTTTCTATGTTGATGGTGTTGAAATAATCAGCTATCAGTGGAGCAAAGGTGCACAAGGAACAGGTGTTACAAAAAAACTGGACGCTATTAACTTTTATGGATGGGATGGAACTGGAAGCCCTGTAGCTGGTGGAACTGCCGGTTATTATATCGATGATCTCAAAGTAGATTCTGTTCAGGCACCCAATCCACCTTCCAATTTATTGGCAGTGTTGAATGGCAATGATATTGATGTTACCTGGACGGCTCCTGCTCCCGCTCCGGATCTTTACAAACTTTCACGCAACGGTGCTATCGTTTACACAACAGTATCCACATTATCCTATACTGATGTTGCACCCTGGCCCAATACATACATATACGGTGCACGTGCTCATTATGCCGGACTGGGATATTCTCATTCCAATTCTGATACGGCAACGATTGCTGGTGGCGTTACCCGCAATGCGGTTTTAATGGAAGGTGGAACATATCTCACATGCCCATACTGCCCGGGTGCAGCGATGGGATTGCGTGATCTGATTGATGTGAACGCTAAAGATGCTGTTGCTATTGAATATCATGATGCAACAGGTGGCGACATATACAACAACGCTTTTGCTGATGCAAGAAACAGTTATTATGGAATTACCGGTTTCCCAACAGTGGTAGCTGATGGTGTGTTAAAAGTAATTGGAGGTAATGCTACAGTAAGTATGTATTCATCCTATCTGCCGATGTACAATGAACGCATTATTATGCCTGCATTTTACAACATCATTCCTGTAATCACAGAAACTTCACCTAACAACTTTCAGGCTGTAATAAGCGTAGATCAAACCTTTGCGCCTTTTGCATCCAACATGAAACTGCATGCAGTTCTTACAGAATCCAATATCCCACAATCATGGGGAAACCAAACAGAATGTGATTTTGTATGCCGGGCAATGTATCCTGATGCAAATGGTACAAGCCTTACTTTTTCTCCGAACCCACAAACGGTGACGATCAATTTCTCCACTACGGGTTATGTTAAGAATAACTGCGAGTTTATCATGTTTGTTCAACACAACACTTCCAAGGAAGTATTTCAGACTATGATGATAGATATGGCTACCATTGTTGGTATAAATGAACTTCAGGGCAATTCAATTAACTTGTTCCCAAATCCTGCAAAGGGATATTTCACCCTCAATTCTGCTGGTAATGGAAATTTGTCGGTTACCGATATGACGGGAAAAATTCTGATGAACGAGAAAATCAGTTATGCTACCCAATCATTTGATATCAGCAATTTTGCTAAAGGTGTATACTTGGTAAATGTTTCTTCAGAAAAGAATTCTTTTACAAAGAAATTAGTGATCGAGTAATTTTTTCAACCATCAATGAAAAGCCCGCAAATTTGCGGGCTTTTTTTATGAGAAAATGGATCATTGTAACCATATCCCGGTCTGAAAATTTGTTAACGGTTTTTTTGTTCAATAATTCATTAATTTTGCTTTGATTAAAAATACAAAATGTCAGATACTATGAAAACCGTTGCTATTCTTTGTGCCGGTGGCCCTGCGCCCGGGATCAATACTGTTGTTGCTACTGTTACCAAACGATTTCTTGCAGCAAATTATAGAGTAATCGGGTTGAATTATGGCTATAAAACAATTTTTACTAAAACACCCGATTATATTGACATTAATTATGCTTTAGCAGATTTGATTTATGACAAAGCAGGTTCGTATTTGAAAATGAGTCGTTATAAACCCAAAAAAGAAGAATACAATGTTGATTTTTTTAAGAATGAAAATGTTGTATTGCTTGTAACCATTGGTGGCGATGATACAGCGTCAACAGCGAATAACATCAGTAAATTTCTGGCTGAACAACAAATTAAAATTCAGAACATCCATGTTCCGAAAACAATTGATAATGATCTCCCATTGCCCGATAACATTCCTACTTTCGGCTATCATTCAGCAAAAAATGAAGGCGTAAGAATTGGAAAAACCATTAAGGAAGATGCAAAAACATCCGATGGCTGGTTTATCATTTCTGCCATGGGAAGAGAAGCCGGACATCTGGCGCTTGGAATTGGCCTTGCCTGCCACATGCCCATGGTTGTTATCCCAGAAATGTTTTATAACGTACCGGTTACTTTTGATCGGATTCTGCGAATGGTAATTTCAACGATGGTTAAACGCAGAATGATGGGTCTTGAATATGGCGTTGCTATCATCTCAGAAGGTGTGTTTCATTATCTCGATGAAAATGAAGTTAAAAATTGTGGCATCACGTTTACCTATGATGAACACGGACATCCGGAGCTCGGCAATGTGAGCAAGGCGCATATCTTTAATGTGCTTTTACAAATTAAACTAAAGGAACTGAATATTAAATTCCGTACACGTCCGGAAGAAGTCGGTTACGAGTTGCGCTGTATTCCTCCCATTGCGTATGATCTGAAGTATTGTACCAATCTCGGAAATGCTGTGAAAGTTCTTTTCGACAGAGGTGATTCCCAATGTATCGTTGTTGTTACTGCAGAAGATGAAATCCGCCCGCTTTACTTAAAAGATATTGCTGACGAAAATGGGAAAATCAAGCCCCGCCTTGTCAATGCTAAGAGCGAAAGATTCCATCAAACGCTTCACAGTTTTGAATATATCCGTAAAGAAGATTACGAAGAAGCAAAAAAATATCTCACCAATCCGGCCGATTATGATTTGAATACAATTCTTGGAATTGATATCTGATGAATAAATTTCACGAATCTGTTACTGAAAAAGATTTTCTGGTTTCAACACTCGGAAATTCCGCTATTCCATCTCCGTTGAACATCGGGAAAGTGAAAGGCGACGGTCTTTCTGACTATGTGGGCGAAGATGAGAGAGTATTGTTTGAAACTTCATTAAAAAGTTTTCTTCGTTGCAAGGAAAGTAATCAGAATCCTGTATCCTTTGAAAAAGCAGGGCCCAGAGAAAAAATATTTTTTGAACCTGCAAAAACAAAAGCTGCGGTTGTAACCTGCGGAGGCTTATGCCCGGGACTGAATAACGTAATTCGGGGTCTTGTGATGGAAATGCATTATCGTTATGGAATCCGCCGTGTAGTTGGTATACGATACGGATTCGAAGGTTTCATTCCATCCTATGGTCACCCTTTTATTGATTTAACGCCCGGTTTTGTGGACGACATTCATTTGTTCGGAGGCTCTGTTCTCGGTTCCTCGCGCGGTGATCAGGATGTGTCGGTGATTGTGGATACATTAGAAAATCAAAACATCAACATTCTTTTTTGTATTGGTGGCGACGGAACGTTGCGAGGTGCCAATGCAATTACAGAAGAAATTAAAAAACGGAATCTCAAGATTGCAGTGGCTTGTGTGCCGAAAACAATTGACAACGACATTTTATTTATTGAACGTTCGTTCGGATTTGAAACTGCATTTTCGATTGCCCGTGATATCATACGTGATGCGCACAACGAAGCAGAAGGCGCATTCAATGGCGTTTCAATTACAAAGTTAATGGGCCGTGATTCCGGATTTATTGCTGCGCACGCTGCATTATCTATGCAGGAAGTGAATGCGGTAATTATTCCTGAAATGGTTGATTTTACAATGGAAGGTGAAAATGGTTTTCTTGAATTTGTTTTACGTCGTCTGCACGACAGGCACCATATGATGATTATAGTGGCTGAAGGAGCGGGGCAGAATCTTTTCGCGGAACTGGGTATGAACAAAGATAAATCGGGTAATCAAATTCTTCAGGACATTGGTGTTTTGTTAAAAGGAAAAATTGGATCTTTTCTAACGGAAAGAAATGTCCCGTTTTCTATCAAATACATTGATCCAAGTTATATCATACGCTCTGCACCTGCGAATGCCAACGACAGTATGTTTTGCGGACAGCTTGCACAAAATGCAGTGCATGGTGCAATGGCAGGAAAGACAGGTTTTGTTGCAGGAATCTGGAATTCTGTTTTTACATATGTTCCCATTACTCAAACTATTTTGGGAAGGAAAAAAATTGATATTGAAAGCGAGTTGTGGTGGAATGTGCTGGAATCAACCGGGCAGCCGGTTAAGTTTAGTTAATTTATTCAATGTTTTTAGAAATTCAATAACCATGGAACATTACAAATTCCATATTGTATGAAACTAAGATTACTCGTATATAGTTCCATTATCTTAATATTTATTTTAGTTGAATTAGTTGAGTATTATCTTAATATTGGTTCAGGTAAAGGAAAAGTCATTGTTGGTTCAGCTATTGTATTTGTAATTGTAGTTTTCGAAATCTATAAACGAGAAATCAAACTGATAAATATTGGACATGAATTCATATCATTATCAAAACCGCTTAAAGTTGAGATAACATTATATGGTGAAGAAATTCAAAAGTTTAAAATTAATCGAAACCCAGAAGTGATTTGCATTACATTTTTTTTAAAAAAAGGCAGCAAATATTTAATAAAAGATATTTCTCAAACTGAATGCTTACGGTTAATTAAGTTTGCTGAGAGACATAAAATCGAAATTGAGCAAAATGAAAATGAATGTTAATTTTTAACTTAACTTGTCTTTTCGCTTCCTGCATGAATAGGTCGTACCTGACGGCACTCTTTATTATTTTTACTTTTCGTTGTTACCAATAGTTCGTCCCTAAAGGGACTGCATTATTGAAATCGGGCATCCCGCATCCATCAAAAACTGATCCGCCGCGGCGTACTGATCACAGATTACTGATTACAGATTACTTTTTCTAACTCCTGTCTTCTGATTTCGAACTCTTTTTACTTCCTTCATACAAATCAAACTTTAAAAACACACACTCCATCGGTCCGTTATAAAGTTTAATTCTTGAAGAAGCTTTAAGACCGATATGCTTGGCTGCGTCCATGTTTCCAGTGATAATCCAGGCAGTACTGCCGCTGAAATTCTTTTTTAAAGTATCACCGATCATTTCATAAAATGAAAGGATATCGTCAATTTTCAAACGCTCATCATACGGTGGATTCATAATGATGATTCCGCTTTCTTCAGGAAAAGATGTTTGTTCAAAATCATTCACAATAAAATCAATGTCTTTGTGCATGCGTGCATTCTTCGCATTGGCAAGGGAATCCTTAATGGCGCGTTCAGAACTGTCGGAGCCATATACAGGTGCATCATTTTCACAAATAAGAGCATCCGTATTTTCTTTTATTTTTTTCCACAGCACTTCATCAAAATCTTTCCAGTGCTCAAAAGCAAAAGACTTTCTGAAATATCCTGCGGGGATTTTATTCGCAATCATGGCTGCTTCAATCGGAAGAGTACCTGATCCGCACATGGGATCCAGAAAAGGAACATCGCATTTCCAGCCGGATAACTGAATAAGTCCGGCAGCCAGCACTTCGCTCAGTGGCGCCAGTCCTCCGGTTACGCGATAGCCACGCTTGTGAAGAGATTCTCCGGAACTATCCAAAAATAAATTGCATTCATCTTTGTATAAATGAATCTGAATAGCAATATCAGGGTGCGTTGTGTCAACGGTCGGACGTTCGTTGCACTCATCACGGAAGCAATCACAGATCGCGTCTTTGGCAAACTGCGATGCATATAATGTATTGTTGAAAAGCGGATGTGCACCGGTTGTGCCCACTGCAATTTTTTTCTTTACATCAAACAGATCCATCCAGCGGATCTTGAGAATTTCTTTGTAAAATGTTTCTTTGTTATAAAAGCGGAAAGTCTTGATGGGCTTTAGAATTCTTAATGCAGTCCGGCAGCGATAATTGGCCTTATACAAAAAACCAAGATCGCCCGAAAAGGAAACGCCACGGTTGAAAACCTCTGTTTCTGCGCCTCCCAGTGATTGCAATTCAGCTTCGAGAACTTTTTCAAGCCCCGACATGGTGCGTGCAACCAAACGGTATTGTTCGGGTTTTTCTTTTGTTTTATCAGGCATGCTATTTAAATAAACTATATGTTTTTCTTGTTTAATTTTTCCATGAATTTTTTTGTGTCAATGACAAATCTTTCATGGATGCCGCTTCCGATCTCGCCTTCCTCATCACGAGCCGTGACACTAAATTTTAAACGACGTCCGTCGGACTCGATCAATTCTGCTTTACAAAAAACTTTCATTCCAACAGGTGTGGCTTTACAATGCTTAACCGAAATTTCTGTGCCTACAGTGTTAAAGCCTTCCGGCAATTCTGGAAGAACACAATTCAATGCTGTATTTTCCATAAACGCAACCATGGCCGGAGTGGCAAATACTTCTACAAGTCCAGATCCATAATGTGCTGCTGTATCTTCGGGCTGAACCGTTTTCTCAAGCGAAAAACTGATTCCAGGTTTAAGATTTATTTCCATTTGAAAATTATTTTTCTGCGTAATGAATAATAACTTCCTGCTTTATTTCCGGATGCAGACTGAGTGCTACCGGGCAATTTTTACTTGCATATTCAATCACAGTTTTTTGTTTCTGATCGTACTGGTTATGAGGAAAAAATAATTCGATTTTTACAGTTCCCACCCGACGTGGGTTGTCCAGCATCACTTTGGTGGTTTTCGCAGTAACGCCCTCCATACTGAATTTATAGGTTTCGGCTGCAATGGCCATGATTGTAAGCATGCAACTTGTCAGTGAAGTGGCCAGCATATCGGTAGGTGAAAAAGCTTCTCCACGGCCATGGTTGTCAACCGGTGCGTCGGTAAGAATTTCAGTACCCGAAGCCATGTGCGTTATGTGAGTTCTTAGTTCACCCAGGTATTTTGTGTGTGTGGTTTCCATTGGGAAATATTTTGGACAAAAGTACACAAACTATTAGAAAAATAGTAAGTACAACAAGTGTGGGCAATAAAAAAGCCCTGAAATTTCAGGGCTTTCTAATAAAAAAACAACTTTCAATTATTTACTTTTGCCATGTGAGCATCCTGAGCCTGCAGCTTTAGGGCAACCAGAGCCTGTACTTGCTCCTTTGCTGTTTGGGCAACATGATTTTGTTTCGGATTTTGTATATCCACTGCAACTTGTATTGCAATTGGTGCATTTTGTTTTCGAATCTTTAATGCACATTTTTACAGCTTTGGTATTGTCTCCAGATCCCATGCCCTTGCAAGTAGATGAACAACCACCTGCTTTAGCACCTGTCACATCTTTCTTATCGTGGCTGCATTTGCCGTCGCCTTTGCCACCTTTCTTATCGTGGCTGCATTTACCATCACCTTTGCAATCTTTTTTATCTTTACAAGGACCTGTACAAGCAACAGATGGGTCTTTGCAACACATCTTTGTGGCTGTGGTTTTTTCAATGGTTGTGCCAGTAGCACCTTTGGTACCTGCATCCTGTGCGTTAGCAGTTCCTGCATTAAATAAAAACGCGCCGAAAGTAACGAGTACAATGCTTACAATAATTTTTTTCATGATTATTTTTTTTGAGTTAGTATTTCATTTGTTTTCGAAGCAAATGTATACTCAGAAATGTATCACTGTGGTTAATTAGCTGTTAAATTGTGTTAATGAAAAGTTAATGCCTCATCTTTGTAAGAATGAATGGCTTACTTTTGCTGTGTGAAAAGAAAAGGACTCATAATTATTCTTTGTATTACCTCGCTTGCACTTGCTGGTATCATCATCACACAATTATTCTGGATGCACAATGCCTTACAGTTGCGTCAGGAGCAGTTTAATCACAAAGTTAAATTCATTCTCAAAAGCACCATCAACGAGCTGATGGAAATCAACCGGGATACTGAAACAGATACTCCCAACAAGAATTGCCGGTCTATCTGTGAAATGGATGATAAAAATATTTTTGAAGTCATCAGACCCGCTACGCTGGATTCAATAATCAGATATGAGATAAATTATTTTAATGTAAATACAGAATACGAGTACGGAATTTTTTATTGTGATAAAGATTCTCTTATTATGGGAAAGTCGGATCATTACCGAAATGAACTTTTTCGCACCCGGCATACTGCAAATCTATCTTGCTTCTGGAAAAACAGTTGCTTCAAACTCGGAATCTATTTCCCGAATCAGAAGAGTTACCTTATATCAAAAATGGGATGGTGGCTTGTTCTGTCAATTGCTTTTATGCTGATTCTCGTTATTGGCTTTTTCTTTACCATATATCTGATGATACGGCAAAAGAAGTTAGCTGACATGAAAAATGATTTTGTCAATAACATGACACATGAATTTAAAACGCCTATATCAACTATTTCTATCACCTCGGAATTACTTATGAAGGATAATGTCAACAGAAATCCGGAAAAGGTGGAGCGGTATGCTGCTGTTATTTATGATGAAAATTCCCGTCTAAGAAGTCAGGTGGAACGTGTGCTTCAAATGGCAGTTCTTGATAAAGGCGAATTGAAAATGAAACAAGCATTAATAAATGTGCATGATATTATTGTGGAAGTTGTGGATGCATTTTCAATTCCCGTTTCAGAAAGAAAAGGAACGATTACAACGTCATTGAATGCTCAGAATGTTGAAATGTTTGCCGATCCGATGCATTTCAGAAATGTAATCAGTAATTTGATTGATAATGCACTTAAATATTCAAAAGAGATTCCTGAAATCAAAATTACTACAGAAAGTGTTAATGACCGTATTCTAATTTCTGTAATTGATAAAGGCATTGGTATTAGCGCAGAACATCAGAAATGCATTTTCAAAAAATTCTTCCGCGTACCCACAGGAAACATTCATGATGTGAAAGGATTCGGACTGGGCTTGTTTTATGTAAAAACAATCGTTGATTTGCACAACGGGAATGTGAATTTGAAAAGTGAACTGAAAAAAGGAACTACTTTTATCCTCGATTTCCCGATTAAAAAGTAATGACAAAAAAAACAAAAGCACAGATTCTCCTAGTTGAAGACGATCCCAACCTCGGTATGGTGGTTCAGGATTATCTCGAAATGATGGGCTATGCGTGCACTCTTTCACAGGATGGTGAAGCTGGGTTATTTACTTTTTCTAAACATCATTTTGATCTTTGCATTTTTGATGTGATGATGCCAAAGATGGATGGATTCTCGCTCGCCGAAGCAATTCGAAAAAAAGGAAGTGAAGTTCCCATCATTTTTCTCACAGCAAAGGCGCTGAAAGACGATCGCATTCAGGGTTTTCGTTCTGGGGGAGATGATTATCTTACAAAACCGTTCAGTACCGAAGAGCTGCATCTGCGCATTGAAGCCATATTACGACGTACGATGAAAAAAAGCGGTATTGTTCCGGAATCACCCGTTCAATTTCAAATTGGAAAATTATTATTTGATCCGCAAAATATGTTCCTTCAGGGACCCGAAAAAAAACAATCTCTTACACGTCGGGAGGCTCAGCTTTTACAGCTGCTTTGCGAAAATATGAATAACCTGATCACGCGCGAATTTGCACTGAAAACAATTTGGGGCGATGATGATTATTTTATCGGAAGAAGTATGGATGTTTTTATAACGCGTCTCAGAAAATATTTAAAAGAAGATCCCTCCGTGACAATTCAGAATGTT
>JAZDMK010000266.1:0-38012 GCA_043800975.1 Bacteroidota bacterium
ACAATTTTTTAGAAATGTGTGATGACGGATGCTGGATATGTATGGCATCGAAGTACGAATTTGTACGAACATACGAAGTACGAAGTGTATGCAAACAAAAATGTTTCGCTACTGGTTGGACGATAATCTTAAGTCGATTCCTGCTTTCGCAGGAAAGACTTAACAAAGAAGCGAAACACTGGAGGATGGGTATTTTAAATGTTTCGCATCATATGAAAGTGTAATTGAAGTATGGACGGAGTAGATGCGAAACATTAATGCGGCAGGGATGGGAGCGGCAGCCCGGAGGCCTTTTCAATTACGAATTTCAAATTACGAATTACGATTCTGGCCGAGGACTATAGCGGACAGCCCGGCGCTGCATATTACATAAACCTGACGTTGTATGATTATGTATTTCAACTACCCCGTCCTGCTTCGCAGTCCACCCCTTCTATCTAGAAGGGGAATTTTAAAAATGCAAAGTGCGGCGGGCGCCAAAAAAACAACAAAATCCGCCTCTTCACTAAATCAATTTTGTAATTTTTTGCGTTTCGTTTTTTGAAAACTGAAGCTTCTGTATGCCTCCACCAACAAGCTGTGCCGACATATTTACCAAAATAATATTTATTCTTTAAAAAGCTCATTATTAAGGGGGCAGCACCCTTGTCCATTTTTTTTACTAATTGGATATTTGACGTTTTTAACGACAAACACATCATCTATTCACATAAAAAGCATTGAAATGAAGAAATATTTATTGCAAACCGCCTTATTTCTGACTGCATTTTTCCTGACTTTTTTATCAGGATATTCACAAGCCCCGAGCAAAAGCCAGCCTGAACCCTGGGCTTTTCGCCGAACATTTATTGAAAACAAAGGGCAGTTTGACAGAAAAGGAAAAGCACCCTGCAATGATATTCTTTATGCCATTGATCTGGGTTCGATGGACGTGTTTTTTACCCGGACGGGTATTGCATACCGTATTGATTCGCTTTATAAGAATCCAACACGCAAGAAAGGCGATTCGACAAAGCCCAAGCGCCTTTGGAAAACACAGCTGATAGAGATGAAGTGGGAAAATGCAAATCCCAATGTGCAGGTGGTAGCAAGCGGAGTTACGAACGATTATCATAACTATGGCATGCTGAAGCCCGATAGATCGAAGGTTTACAGCATCGACAATGTAAAAGCATACACGAAACTTACCTATAAAAATCTATATCCGGGTGTTGATCTTGAGTACACATATCATCCGGTATCCGGCTTCAAGTATAGCCTTATTCTTCACAGAGGAGCTGACCTGACGAAAATAAAAATGAAGTATTCGGATCAGGCAAAAATTGCATTGAATGCTGAAAAGCAAATAACCATCGCTACCCTGAAAGGTGAGATCATCGAGCATTCGCCTGTTTCCTTTTATTCGGATAATAATGCGCAGAAAATCACCTCCCGCTTTGTTTTAAGCAACAATACGGTTTCATTTGAATTGGATAAAGCAAATTTTAACCGGGACATTGTCATCGATCCCTGGGTTCAGACTCCGGCTCTGGCCAATTCGAATGGTGTGTGGGAATGTGAAACCGATAAACTCGGAAACGTTTATGTTATCGGTGGTGATATGCCGATGAAGCTGCTGAAATACGGCCCTGCGGGTGGCGCACCTATCTGGACATACAGCACACCCTGGGATACCGCCAACAACTGGCTGGGAACACTGGCTACGGATAGTGTGGGGAATTCGTTTATCACATCGGGTTCTTCAGCTGCCATACAGCAGATCAACTCAGGTGGCGGACTTGTTTGGAACGCCAACGGTGGTGCTATGGATGAATACTGGATTGTAACCTTTAACTGCGACCAGACAAAGCTGGTTGTGGGAGGCACCCGTTTAAATCCGATTTTTATAGATCAGAGCCACGGTGTGATTTTCGATATTAACAAGAGTAACGGAAGTGTATTAAACTATTTGAACGTGGCGGGTGTGCGGCCCAACTTCATAATAAGTGAAGCCAATGAGGTGCGGGCCTTGTCTTCCTCAAAAAATTCGCGGTATTATTATCTGACACTGGATACCATTGGTGCAATCAATCAGAACATGACCCTTTGCCCTACCGGCTCAACTATTTTTGCAAAAAGCTCAACCTATGAGTTTGCTTATAAATCAGAAAATTTCAGACCCAACAATGGTAATTCCGGAATCATGGCCATTCGTGGTAATGATCAGTTTGTGTATACGCAGAACGGCACTTCCGTTCATAAGCGCGACATGACCACGGGCGCTATTATCACTACGGCAGCTATTCCCGGTGGTAGTAACACCACGATGCTTGGTTTCAATCAGCCCGGAAACTGCGGGGTTGCATTGGATAACTGTGGAAACGTTTATATTGGATCTGCCGACCGGGTAATCAAGTATGATGCAAACCTTAATGTACTGCAGTCTTCAGCAATTCTTCCTTTTGCCGTGTATGATGTAGCCATTGGTACTGCAGGCAATGTTATTGTGTGTGGTGCTACCGGAAATTCTTCCAGCACCAGCCGCACGGGATATGTTCAGTCGATCAGTATGACAGCTTGCACACCCTTTACGCTTGTATGCTGCAATGCAAGCATGTGTCCGGCAGGACCCTTCTGTGCGTCGGATCCGGCTTTCCAGCTTGTTGTTGAACAGGCAGGGGGTACTTTCAGCGGCCCGGGTGTGAGCCCGACAGGTTTATTTACACCTGCAACAGCGGGCGTAGGCACGCATATTCTCACATACACACTCCCTTGCGGAAGTTCATCGATTACTGTTGTTGTGAATTCCTGTGCTACGCTCAATGTTTGCCAATCAGCCGGAAGCATCTTTGTATCCGGAGGCAGCGGGCCTTACCAGTGGCAGAACTTTACAGTTACACAGAACTGTTCGGGCTGTGCAATCCAGGCTTTGTGCCTTCCTCCGGGATGTGAAACCAATGATACTACATGGACCACCTTTGCTTCAGGCGCCAGCATCACGATCCCCGGCACTTTCCCGATTCGGGTTATTGATAATGGCGGAAGCACGCTCTTTATTTCGGGTGTTGGTTCCATACCGCCCTGCACAGCTTGCACAACCAGCGTAAACAGTCCCACCATTTGTTCGGGACAAACCGCAACCCTCACTGCAACCGGCGCCACAAACTATAGCTGGAGCAACGGCGGAGTTACAAGTTCCATTCAAGTCAGTCCTACTGTAACAACAACTTATACAGTAACAGGCACTACAGGCGCATGTACCGACACGGAAACCTGTGTTGTAACCGTTACTGCTTCACCTACCGTTACTGTTACTCCCAACCCGGTTACAATCTGTTCCGGAGAAACGGTTACACTCACCGCTTCGGGAGCAACTACGTATACATGGACCCCGGGAACAGGATTATCAGGAACCACGGGGGCCGTAGTCAATGCAAATCCTGTCACTTCGATCACATATACCGTTAGCGGAACCACTAGCGGATGCACAGGAACTACTACCGTTCCGGTCACAGTAACATCTGCCATTGTCGCCAACGCAGGCAATGATACAACGATCTGTCAGGGAACATCAGCTAATTTAATTGCAACCGGAGGAAGCAGCTATGCGTGGAGCCCAGCTACAGGCCTGAGCTGCACGAATTGTCAGAATCCCATAGCCACACCTACAGTTACAACTACATATACAGTCACTGTATCCAGCGGCAGTTGTACGCCGGCCACAGATGTAGTTGTTGTAACCGTCGGTTCTTCGCCGGCTATCACAATAACACCGAACCCTGTGACTATCTGTCCCGGATCATCCGAAACACTGGTGGCAAGCGGAGCCACGAACTTCACCTGGTCGCCTTCCACCGGATTAAATACAACAACCGGAAATACGGTCATTGCAAATCCGGCCGTTACAACAACCTATACAGTAACAGGAACAACCGGCAGTTGTACTGGAACTACTACCGTTGTGGTAACCGTTTCATCGGTGCTTGCCATATCCGTAAACAGCCCTGTCATTTGTGCCGGAGGCAGCGCGACCTTAACGGCAAGTGGCGGCACAACCTATGCCTGGAATACAGGAGCTACCACGAATCCGATTATCGTAAGTCCGGCCACAACAACAACCTACTCTGTAACGGGCACTACATCCGGATGCAGCGGAAGCAGCACCTGTGTTGTAACCGTCAATCAGATTCCTGTTCCGACAATCACCGGTGATACGCTTGTATGCAGCGGTTCAACAACCATTTTGACAGCTACCGGAGGAACAACCTATCTCTGGAGTACCTCTGCAACAACAGCGTCTATTACCGTGAATCCCTTAACGGTCACGACTTATACAGTTACGGTCAGCAATGGGCCCTGCTATGCAACCGAAGATATAACCGTGAGCACGCTGCCAAATCCAACAGCTAATGCAGGAAACGACACAACCATCACACTGGGCGCAAGCGCTCAACTGAGCGGAAGTGGTGGCGTTACGTATGCATGGAGTCCGGCCACAGGCTTGTCCTGTACTGATTGTGCCAATCCGGTTGCCACACCATCTGTAACCACAACGTACACACTTGTTGTAACGGGTGCGAATGGATGCACCCATGCAGACATTGTAATTGTAAGCGTGGAAATTCAGTGCGGAGAAGTATTTATTCCGAATGCATTTTCACCGAACAACGATGGTCAGAATGACCTTGAATGTGTATTTGGAAACTGTATTACTGAAATCCGTTTTGCGATCTTCGACCGCTGGGGAGAAAAAGTATTTGAAACAACGGATCCTGTCATATGCTGGGATGGCAAATACAAAGGCGAGTTCATGAATTCCGGTGTGTTTGTTTATTATATGAAAGCTACACTTCTTACAGGAGAAGAAATAGAAAGACAAGGAAATATAACGTTGTTCCGATAAATGCTTATTGAACTTCTTTAACAGAAAATAAAAACAACCCAACAATGAAAATTCTCTCCAGGTATTTTACGATTTTCACGCTTGTTTTCCTGACGAATCAGGCAATAGGGCAAAAAAATCCTGATCTTTCAAAAACGCCCAACAACGCCCCTGCTCAGGTTTATCTGATGGGACAGGAACGTGAATATACCACCAACCAGGGTGAGTTTTATGATGACGGCGGAAAAGACGGAGACATTTCGAATCAATACAAGATAATTACGTTTAAAGCAAAGAGTGGTAAACTTGAAATGTTTTTTCCTGAATTCAATATTCCTTACGGCGCGGAACTACGGGTGTATAACGGCTTGTCGAACCACGATCAGCTGATTCGGGTTTACAAAAGCGGTGATAAAATTGCCAACATCATTGGTGAGTATATCACGTTTGAATATCTCCCAAGTGAATACGTAACGAATCTCAATACCTACGGATGGAAAGGTATTATTCAGCCTGCCTCTACTGAAATCAAATCGACGAACACAATGCCGGAAAGCGACTGTCAGTATGCCATTCCGCTTTGCGCCAATAACACGGTTGTTGCGTTGGGAGGTTTGTATACTGATCTCGGAAACGTGAATGATGATGGCGGAACCTGCTACTCCGGTACAGGAAGCGGCGGTTCGGTGTGGTATTCGTTTTCGCCACAGGCAACAGGGCCGCTGGATTTCAGAATTACACCTACCGGATCAACTGACTATGACTTTGTGGTATGGGACATCACAGCCGGTTGCGGCAACGGGCAGCGCGTTGAAAAAAGCTGTAACTTTTCATTATATACAGGCATTACCGGTTTGAGCTCTACCTTATGCAGTGAGGCTATTGGCGGGGGATCGAACTGTACATCGAACGACTGCTCAACCGACAGTAAACAATCGGACTGCAACCGTTTCAACCGAAGAATCAACGTTACTGTGGGGCGTCAGTATGCCATCTGCATTAACTTTTACAGCGGATCGAACGATGGATTCACTCTGGCTTTTCAGCTGGAACCTTCTTCTGTACCTATCACCGATGTAACACCTCCTGTCATTGTGAATGCATACGCCAACAACTGCAACAGTGCAACAACGCTTCACATCCATTTTTCAGAATGGATTGATTGCACCACTCTTCAAAACACAGACTTTACATTAGCCGGATATACGTTCACCATTACCAACGACTACTGCAACAATGGCCGCAGCAATCAGGTTGATCTTTCGGTATCACCTGCCCTTGCAGCCGGAACCTATTCTTTGAATGCAACGGGAATTATGGATCTGTGCGGAAACAATATGAACAGTAACTTCAATATTGTATTGGGCACACCCCCTTCGCCCAATGCCGGTACTGATAAAATAACCTGTAAGTCGCCCGGACCTTTCGGAATCGGCTGGAGTTATTCTCCTTCTTCGCAAACCCTGACCGCAAGCGGCGGAACTTATTATGAATGGAGCGATGGACAAATCGGTTCCTCGGTATCTGTCAGCCCGAGTTCTACAACAACCTATACGGTTACTGTTTCGCAGGGAGCCTGCGTGGGCACGGATATCGTGGTTGTTAACGTTGAACAATCTCCGCAACCCAACCTGGGTTCGAATCAGGCTATATGCCCGGGATTCTCTGTTGTATTAAACGCAGGAACTACCGGCGCTTCTTATCAATGGCAGTCGACAACAACAACCCTGTTTGGAACACCTGTGGGCTGGTCAAATATAGGAGGTGCCACTTCACAAACCTACACAGCTAGTCCGGGAAGCACTACCTATTATCAGGTGATTGTTACCAGCCCGAATGGCTGTCAGGGAAGCGACTGGATGGAAGTTTCAATCGGAGGTACCTTCTCGGGTGCGATTGCATCGCCTGCTACAATTTGTACAGGAGGAAGCAGTACCTTATCGGTTCCCAGCGGAATTACATCCTATGTATGGACCGGTGGACCCACCAATGCATCCTGGACGGTCACGCCTGCATCCACTACAACATACACCGTGAGCAGTTCTACGGCAGGATGTACGGGCTCAACCACGGTGGCTGTATATGTAAATTCAATTCCAACAGTAACTGCATTGTGTTCAGGAACCACACCGGTGAACCTGACTGCAACACCATCAGCGGCTACTTCCACGATAACCGAAAACTTTGAGGGCGCCACACAAACCCTCACATTGATTAATGGCAGTGATAACAAATGGTACCACGGCACTGCCACTGCATGCACAGGAACTAAATCGTTGTTCATTGGAACCAATTCCACTACATACAGCTATGTAAACTGGTATCTTATATCCGGTGTTGCGGCTTGTAATTTTGCATACATCGATGTTCCTATAACGGGCTATTGCAATGCCGATCTGTCGTTCAACTGGAAGTGTCTTGGAAAGTCAACCGACAACCTTACCGTTTGGGCTATCCCTAATACAACGACTCCTGTGGCAGGTACGCCACTGACCGCAACAGGCGGGAATGTGTTGCTGGGCGGGCCTTACTGGAACAATGGCGCAGCATGCACTCCTGTTACATTAAGTTTATTGCCGGGCGTAGGAACCACCAAAAGAATTGTGTTCCAGTGGCAGAATATTGCAGCACCACTTTTCTCAAACACGGCGGCACCCCCTCCTGCATCGATTGATGATATTGTGATTACACAAAATACTTCCTTTGGATATTCCTGGACTTCTTCCCCTGCCGGGTTTACATCCACACAACAAAATCCGATAGCCAATCCATCGGTTCCTACCAGCTATACCTGCGTGGTTACACGATGCGATGGTTGCGTAAATTCTGCTACCACATCTGCCTGCGGACCAGCATCTGCACTACCAGTGGCTGATTTCTCAGTCAGTGATTCTACGATCTGCGCAGGATCCTGCGTCAATTTTACAGACCTTACAACCAATTCACCTACTTCCTGGAGTTGGGCTTTCACAGGCGGAACGCCGGCTACGTCTACTTCACAGAATCCGAATGTATGTTACAATACAGCGGGAACCTATGCTGTATCACTCACGGCAACCAATTCAGGTGGTTCAGATATTGAAACGAAAAGCGGGTTTATTACTGTTGTTGCCCTGCCTTCTGTATCTGTAAATCCTCTGGCTCCAACCATCTGTCCGGGATCATCAGAAACACTTACCGCATCGGGCGCAACAACTTATACATGGGCTCCTTCCACCGGACTAAATACAACGAGCGGTGCCACGGTGATTGCGAATCCGGCTGTAACTACAACCTATACAGTTACAGGAACAACTTCCGGTTGCACAGGCACCACCACTGTGGTCGTTACCGTCAGTCCCGGATTATCAGTGAGTGTATCTCCAAATCCTGCTACGATTTGTGCAGGCGCTTCAGAAACTCTGACGGCATCAGGTGCTACAACTTACGCCTGGTCTCCTTCAACGGGATTAAGTTCAACGAGCGGAACAACGGTAGTTGCCAATCCGGCAAGTACAATTACGTACACAATAACCGGTACCACTGCGGGTTGCACAGGAACTGCTACAACCGTTGTCAACGTTAACCCGATTCCAACAGTCAGCGTTACACCCAATCCGGTTACATTGTGTAATGGCGAATCTGCAACACTCACAGCATCCGGCGCATCATCCTATTCCTGGTCACCCGGAACGGGACTGAGTGCAACAACCGGTGCAACTGTTGTTGCCAATCCATCCTCCGCAATCACCTACACTGTCAGCGGCACAGATCTCGGATGTACAGGAACGACAACCGTTACCGTGAATGTCACGGCAGCTATAATTGCAGATGCAGGAAATGACACTACGATTTGTGAAGGCGGTTCTGCCAATCTTTTAGCAACGGGCGGCAGTGTATATGCATGGAGTCCAGCAACAGGACTGAGCTGCACGAATTGTCAGAATCCGGTTGCCACGCCAACCATTACAACTACCTATACTGTCACTGTATCCAGTGGCAGTTGCACGCCGGCAACAGACGATGTTATCGTCACCGTAAACCCGACTCCGACAGTTACTGTCACACCCAACCCGCTCACACTGTGCAGCGGGACATCAGGCACACTCACGGCTTCCGGAGCCACCACCTATGCGTGGTCACCTTCTACAGGATTAAACACTACATCCGGAAGTACAGTAATAACAACACCTGCGACCAGCATCACCTATACTGTTACCGGAACCACAGGCAGCTGTTCTGCTACCGCTTCAGTTCCTGTAACCGTCAGCTCTAGTCTGGTGATCACAGTGAACAACCCAACCATCTGTTCAGGCAGCAGCGCGACCTTAACAGCAAGTGGCGGCACAACCTATGCGTGGAATACAGGGGCTACCACGAATCCGATTACAATAAATCCGACTACAACAACTACCTATACTGTAACCGGAACATCCTCAGGCTGTACGGGTACAGCTACATCGGTTGTAACCGTCAATCAGGTTCCTGTTCCGACAATCACCGGCGATACGCTGATCTGTAGCGGTTCATCAACCATTCTGACAGCTGCGGGAGGAACAACGTATGTATGGAGCACCTCCGCAACAACCGCGTCGATTACCGTGAATCCTTTAACTGTCACGACTTATACTGTTACGGTCAGCAATGGGCCCTGCTCTGCAACCGAAGATATAACCGTGAGCACACTGCCAAATCCAACAGCTAATGCAGGAAACGACACAACCATCACGCTGGGCGCAAGCGCTCAACTAAACGGAAGCGGTGGCGTTACATACGCCTGGAGTCCGGCCACAGGATTGTCCTGTACTGATTGTGCCAATCCGATTGCCACACCATCTGTAACCACAACGTACACACTTGTTGTAACGGGTGCGAATGGATGTACTAATGCAGACATTGTAATTGTAAGCGTGGAAATTCAGTGCGGAGAAGTATTTATTCCGAATGCATTTTCACCAAACAACGATGGCCAGAATGACCTGGAATGTGTATTTGGAAACTGCATCACTGAGATTCGTTTTGCGATCTTCGACCGCTGGGGAGAAAAAGTATTTGAAACAACAGACCCAAAGGTGGCTTGTTGGGATGGCAAATACAAAGGCGAATTCATGAATTCCGGTGTGTTTGTTTATTACATGAAAGCCACTCTTCTCACAGGTGAAGAAATCGAAAGACAAGGGAATATAACGTTGTTCCGATAGTGAAATAAAACAGTCTCATAATCATAAAACAAATGAATATTAAATTAAAACCTAATCCATACAATATGAAACATCTGATCAGATTTATTGTAATGTCCATTGTTGTTGCTACAATGCTAACTCCAACCGAAGTCAAAGCCCAGGACACACATTTTTCTCAGTTCACAATGACTCCGCTGCAGCTGAATCCTGCCAATACTTGCGAAAGGGAATATCTTCGCGCCATTCTTAATTACAAAAACCAATGGAGCAGTGTTGCCGAAGCCTACAAAACCTACAACTTCTCGTATGATATGATTCTTTCAAAAAGAAAAGATGTCAGAGGTTTTTCTGCCGTGGGTGTCGACATTCTAAACGACAAGGCTGGCGATGCCAACTTCAAAACATTTCAGGCAACACTTGCGTACTCGTATCATGTTTTTCTGAATGAAAAAAGCACGCTGGGTGGTGGAATTTCGGGCAGTTATCTGCAAAGAAGTTTCAACGCCAGTAGTTTTCAATGGGGCAACCAGTATGATGGATCTGCCTACAATGCAAACCTAACAACCGGCGAAAACTTTAAGACACCCAACTTTTCGTTTTTTGATTTGGCCGGCGGTGTGCACTGGAGATACAACAAAAGCGAAAGATACATGACGGGAAATGACCAGCTCAGTTTTAATGCAGGCATTGCCTTTTTTCACCTGACACGTCCGAAGTATTCATTTAACGGAAGTGATGAAAGATTGTATATGAAAAAAGTTTTTTATGCAAACGGTTTGATCGGGCTGAGCAATTCAAAGAGCTCTATTGTTCCCGGCATTGCTGTTTTCATGCAGGGCAAATCGAATGAAATTTTATTTGGTGCTTTATACAAATACCAGTTCCAGGAAGATTCCAGATATACCGGAAACATTAAGGCTTCAGCGATTTCCATGGGTGGATATTACAGAAACAAAGACGCTGTGATTGCAAAACTTATGTATGAATTTTCCGGCTATGCCATTGGTATCAGTTACGACATAAACGTATCAGGATTAAAAACGGCCAGCAATGGTTTGGGTGGAATTGAAATTTCGCTTAAGTTTGTAAATCCAAGTCCGTTCCTCTATAAGAACAAAGCAAGTATGTAAACTATATGGCATTGAAGAAATTTTTCCTTTTTATTTTTTGTTTCTCTCTTTTTGCTTTCGCGCGTGGACAAAAAAATGATTCTGTTAAGATTGTTATAACAAATGTTGGTAAAGCAATAAACAGTCCTTTTGCTGAGTATTCACCGGCTATTTCAGCCGATGGGATGACGCTTTTTTTCACGTCGAGAAGGCCGGTTACCGAAAAAGAAATCAGTAAAAACAAAGAAGCAAAAGAAAGTATTTACTTCTCAACCTACGATACTTTAAAAAAGAAATGGAGTAAAGCGGAAATCCTGAAAGAAGTTGTAAATGAGCCCAACCGGCATAATTCTGCCAAAGCGATTTCGAACGATGGTCAGCGAATGCTTATTTACCGTGATGATGAATATGCAAACGGAGATTTGTATTACACCGAATTGCAAGGGAACGAATGGGGTGCTACAGAAAAATTACCTGAGCCCATCAATAGTAAACTTCATGAATCTGCTGCCAGCATTTCGCCGGATGGAACGACAATTTATTTTGTCAGCGACCGGTCGGGAGGTTTTGGCGGGCGCGATATCTGGGTATGTACCCAGGATGAATACGGGTATTGGGGAGAAGCAAAAAATCTTGGAAAAAATATAAACACCAAGCAAGATGAAGAAAGTGTTTTTATTCATCCCGATGGTAAAACAATTTATTTCAGTTCGAAAGGGCATACACCCAATAAAGGCGGATACGATGTTTACAAATCAGAGATGAAAGACAGTGTATGGAGTAAACCTGTGATTCTTGATTCACCCATCAATACCAAAGATGATGATTTGTGTTTTGTACTTACAGCAAGCGGATTAACGGGATATTATGCCTCCGCAAAAGCCGGTGGTCAAGGCGAAAGAGATATCTATGAAATAAAATTTGTACTCAAAGAAAAACCCAAACTCACCTTGCTGAAAGGCACAATTACTGATGAGATCACAGGCGTTCCGATTGAAGCGGTTTTGGAAATTAAAGATCTTGAAAAAAATACGGTTGTTTCGAAAATTAAATCCAACAGCGCAACGGGAAAATATCTGGTTTCACTTCCATCCAATAAAAATTATGGAATTACCGTTAATGCGGAAACCTATCTGTTCCACTCTGTCAATGTTGACATCCCTCCTGCCACTTCGAGCTATCAGGAAATCATCAAAGACATTCAGCTCAAGAAATATGAAATCGGAAAACGAATTATTCTGAATAATATTTTTTATGATTTTGATAAAGCCACCTTACGCTCTGAATCTATGTCGGAGCTTAGCAGGCTGGTTAAACTGATGAACGAAAATCCATCCATTAAAATTGAAATCTCGAGCCATACCGATAACATTGGTTCTGAAGAATACAACAATACGTTATCGCAGGCAAGAGCACAGTCGGTGGTGGATTATCTGATCAGCAAGGGAATTAAAAAAGAAAGACTGATTGCCAAAGGTTACGGAAAATCGACACCTATCGCGCCGAACGATACTGAAAAGGGACGTCAGATGAACCGCAGAACAGAGTTCAAAATTCTCAGCATTTAAAAGCAGTATTATTTGTATTGTAGTTTTAGTTAATTTTAACGTTCATCAAAAAGTTCAAAACACTTGGTCGCAAATAATATCTTTTCAAAAATGCTTTTTAATAAATGGATTGTATTATGCGCAGTCGTGTTTTTTCTTTCCCTACAAAAAGGAACTGCTCAAAATTATACACAGCTCCGTTCCGAAATTTCTCATCGTCTTGATTCCGTAAAGTCCTATTCTTTCTACGATTCAACACGTATGTTTTTTCATGGAAAGAAACTGATTGCAAAATCAAAAGCACTGAAACTGCCGGCTGTAGAAATTGAAGTCACCATTCTTTTTGGAAATTATTTTTATTATCAGGCCAATTTTAATGCAGCGATGGTTTATTACAACAAGGCGCTGGGGCTGGCTGACCGCATCCGCAATGAGCATTATAAAGCGCTTGCCATGATTAAAATCGGATACGTGGAAAGTGAGAAATCGAATTTCGGACTGGTCAATAAAATATTTTCCGGCGTATATGAAAAATCGAAAGAACGCGGCGATACACTCGCCATGGTGGAGGCCCTTAACGGAATCGGAATCCTGAATGAAAACATCAATAATCTGGAGAAAGCAGTCATCTCCTACAAGATGGCCATTAAGCTTGCAGAAGGTGCCCGGCTTAATTATGAGCAGGCATATGTGAAACATAACCTTGGAAATCTGTATTGTTTTCAGGGAGAAGACAGTCTTGGCTTTTCTTACCTGATGCAGGCTTTACGGTTTGCACAGATTTCCGGACACAAGAAACTGCAGACGCATGCCAACCTGAACATCGGTTTGTATTACAAGGAAAGAGGCGATTTTGTTTCTGCAGAAAAGCATTACAGGCGCTCGCTGCATCAGGCCCGAATCGACAACTCACCACCCGATCTAATTCCTACACTGCTCAATCTGGTTGATGTAACAATCACAAAAAAACAATATAGTGAAGCGGAAATATACTGTCAGGAAGCACTTGACATTTGCTGGAAAGCCAACCTCAATGATTACAAATCGGTTTGCTATTACGGGCTTGCGAGAATTAAATCGGAGACGAACAAAATTGATTCAGCGATTGCCTACACAAGTCTGGGAATAGAGTGGGCGCTAAAAGGAAAGAAAAATAGTTTTATTAACGAAGGTTACAGCCTGCTGGCGCATTATTACGAGGTTAATAAAAAATATGATCAGGCACTCGAATATTATAAAAAATACAAAAAACTGAGCGATAGTCTGAACAACGATAACTTCGTTTCAAAAATAAAATACCTGAATTCGCAGGAGGAATCGCTTGAAAAGAAACAGAAATACGAAGAAGAAAAAAATAAAAACCTGCAGCTCGAACAAAAATTTGAGCGCGGCAGAGCCAATATGAATCTGCTGATTGCTTCTGCCATCGTGCTTGTTTTATTGATCGTACTAACCTTTCTGTATTTTATAACCCGCATGAAACGCCGGGCTTTGATCAATCACCGGAAGACACTGATCGAGCTGAATGACAAGGAACGCTCGAACATGGCGCTCAACCTGCATGACGAAGTGGGGCAAATACTTTCGATTCTGAAAAACAAACAATCGAAAAGTAAACTTTCGGATGAATCGGATATGAACGAATTAAACAACCTCGTAGATGAAGCGATTGATAAAACACGAACCATTGCCTTTCGTTTTCATCCCAAGTTTTTAGAACATGTGAGCATCAATCAGGCAGTAAATTCACTGCTTGCCGATACGGAGAAAAATACGGGCATTGTTTGTCTGTTCGAAAAATCGGACGATTTCGATCAGCTAACACTCATTGACCGTGTACACATTTACAGAATTCTTCAGGAGTGCGTAACCAATACCATCAAGCATTCCGGCGCTACATCCATCCGTGTTGATTTTATCAAAGAGAATTCGCGCTATCATATCATTTACCGTGATAACGGAAAGGGGCTTGATAAAAATCATGTTAAAAAATTCGGCTTTCTCAGCATCGAAGAACGCGTGACAGCGCTTAACGGAAAGCTGATTCTTACTCTTAAAAAACCGCATTCTTTTCATCTTGAAATTTATTTCCCATGGTAAAACTTTTAGTTGTCGACGACCATCCTATCTTTAGGCGCGGGCTTCGGGATGTGATCAAAGAATTGTTTCCAGCTTATACGATTCAGGAAGCCGGAGGCAAAGATGAAGTTTTCAGTACACTCAGCACGTTCAAGCCGGATCTGATTTTTCTGGATATTGAAATGCCGGGAATGAGCGGCATCGCTATGTATTCCGAAATAATAAAAGCATCGCCCGAAAGTAAAATTGTTTTTCTGACGATGTATAAAAATGAAGAAATATTTTACAAAGCAATCAATACCGGCGCCAAGGGTTATTTGCTGAAAGAAGATTCGCATCTGGAAATTACGGAATGTATTTCGCGCGTGTTGGCGGGCAAAACATACATCAGCAAAGAAATGCTTACTGCGTATCAGTCGTACGCAAATTATTTAAAAGAACAGATTAAATACAAATCCTTATTCGATGAACTGACCGCTTCGGAAGTAAAAACTTTGTTGCTGGTTATCGAAGATAAAAGTTGTCAGGAAATTGCCGAAATGCTTTTTGTAACGGCAAAAACAATTGAAAATTACCGTTCGAGTATTTGTAAAAAACTGCAGCTTCCAGTAGGGAATAATTCGCTAATCCGCTGGGCGCTTCACAACAAGGATCTGGTGACAACGCATTTGAAGTTTCGGGATAAACGAGCGTAATCAGTAATAAGTTTTTTATTCATTGAAGTACGAATTAATACGAACGTACTAACTACGAATAATGGAATAAGTGGCAGTGGCAGTGGCAGGAGCAGTAGTAGTTGCAGGTGCAACGAAGTACGATTTGATACGAACTTACGAAGTACGAAAATTAAAATTCTTGCCACAAAAACACTCCGCCGCGGCGGAGGGGACATAGAAAAACATAGACACATAGGAATACAAAAGCTTAAAACAGTTTGCAGTGGCAGGAGCAGTAATCATTGATCGGTGATCAGTAAACAGTATTCAGTGCCTTAGGCACGGAATGTTTGTAACACGAACAGGAAAGAATAAACTGAGTGCCGCTCCGAAGGAGTCCCTTCGGGATAGGTACGGCATGTTCATTGCGAGATGCCCGATGTTGAATGCCCGATCCACCGGGGCGGATCAGTTTTACATAAAGTGAACTGCGCCCTTACTTTTTCTACATCAAACAAATTTATTACATTTGTATAAATGCTTTATTGAGATAAAACATTTTTAAAAGGGTATGCTTTGCAATTTTTAAATACTCTTTTTAAGATTCAAAATGTTGTCAAAATGATTTACAAGGTGAAATTTACCCAAGGGTTTACTCAAAATTTTAAATTGATAATTATTCTTTTATTGTTAATTTGTAACAAAGGGTATAGTCAATTTTTTTATAGCAAAGAACTCAATCATAAGGACTCTTTAAATAGGCTTGATGCCAATAAACTAAAACAGGGTTTGTGGTTATTATCAGATACTGATAACAAGCCTGTAATTCTTTGCCCTTTTGTTAATGATACTATAGATGGGAAATACATTCAATTTTGGGAAAATGGTCAGGCTCATATTATCAAAGAATATAAAAAAGGGAAATTATGGAATACAATTGCATTGTTCGATACAAATGGTAAATTCATTGATCCCGGAAATGTTCATAACGGTAATGGATTTGAAAAAACTTATTATATTACTGACTCCTCAAATGTTTTCTATAAAGGCAAAATAAATATTAACGGAAATCAGTTATTTTACACTACTGAATTTCGCAATGGTTCACCATATGGAAAGCAAGTCTTTTATTCTCGAAAAGGATTAGCAATAGAGATACACACTATACGACCTCCTTTAAAATTATATGATGCCATATATGACTCAGAATCAAATGAGCCTGTTTCTTACTTTATAAGCGGACCAATAGACACAATTCCTACGTACTTTTTAACTAAGGATTTTATTGTTGAAGCTATACAGGATGAAAAATGTCAGGCACAATATTCACCTAGATCATTAAAATCCTTTGATCTTTTTATTCCCGAGGAGTACCAAACACCTGAAAGGTTAAGAAAACTTAAAAAATTAAAAAAATACTTTAAAAAGAATAGAGATTGGGATATCCATTATTGATTTGCGCCGACCACAAACAGATTTATGAATAGGGTTAAATTTTTCAAATCTTTCCCAAGCTCGGCAACCGTTAATGCAATTTTATAATCAATACCTTCTTTGTTTGTGCTGTAACCTTAAACCTGTCATCCATCCGCATCCCCACAACCCAAACAATCTTTTCGCCTGAACACAAAACCCATACGTTTTCCTTTTCGGAAATGGAAAGTTTCTGATCGATAAAAAAATCGCTCAGCTTCTTCTTCCCTTTCATACCATAAGGAACAAACACATCGCCCTGCTTCCATTTGCGGAGTGTTAACGGGAATTTGATTTTATCATAATCGAGATAAACTTTGTCGGGCGTAGTTTTTAAATTCTGGTTGTTGTATTTTTCTTTAGAAAAAATCAAATGCAGCGGCTCAACAATTTCTTTTTGATTTTCACGAATGCGGTACGACAATTTCTCTGTTTTATTCTTCAGCGGTTCAACAATCAGATGCGTCCGGTCTTTAATTAACCGATGCGTAGTCGTCTGGAACTGCTTGCCAGATAAGGCTTCCAGAGATTGTATCATTCTTCCTGTTTCATCAAAAGTAAAACCGTAGGGCTTGATGATTTCAAACAAAACAGAATGCGGTGCTGCCGATTTTTTTAGAAGTGAAATAGAAATCAACAGTGAATTTTGTTTTTCCTGCACGATTTCGCTTTTGTAATTCTCAATGCAATGATGATATAATTTTTCTGCATCATCCATACGCATTGCATTGGTCATGGCGGTTTCTGCAAGCGAAGGATTGATTTCACGTAGCAGCGGCATCACTTTATGACGCAGAAAATTCCGTGTATAATCGAGCGAACGGTTCGATGAATCTTCGCGATACATCAGTTTGTTCTTCTTGGCATATTGCTCAATATCGGAACGTGATGCAAACAACAAAGGACGAATGGTTTTTTGATTCTTCACGGGAATGCCTGTCATACCTGCGATTCCGCTTCCGCGCAGCCAATTGAGCAAAATGGTTTCTGCATTGTCATCCTGATGGTGTGCGGTAGCTATGAAGGAATACTTTTCTTCTTTCAGCAGTTTTTCAAACCAGGCATAACGCAGGTCACGCGCAGCCATCTGAATGGAGATTTTATTCTTTTCAGAAACATTTTTTGCTTCAAACTTTTTGCAGAAAAAAGGAACGATGTATTTAACCGAAAGGTTTTTTACAAATTTTTCATCATCCTCCGATTCCTTTCCGCGCAGGCCGAAATTGCAATGCACGATAGCGAACTGAATACCGCTCTGAGCAAACAAATCGCACATCACAACCGAATCGATGCCGCCACTGACTGCCAGCAGCACTCTTTCGCCTGCTTTGATCAGTTTATTCTGACTAATAAATTTTTTAAACGTTGATTGCATCGAATATTTAATTTCCTGATAAAAGAGATTGAATGTGTTTTTTGATTAAAATTGTGTCTAAGTTAAAAAACATTTGAAATGCAATCTCATTCTGTGAAATTTTATTTCTGCTTTTTTCTATGTGCCCTGTCAGTACTGTGTTTCAAAGAAACACACGCACAGGAACTGAATACCGGTTCCTGGACATTTCTGGGTCCCACCTCTATTCCGGAAGCACAAACCAATTATTCTCCTACAGGAATGGGCCTTGTTGGAAGTCTTTGGATTGACCCTGCTGATCATAATTTTATTCTGGCCGGATCAAACACAGGCGGATTGTGGAAAACCACAGACGGCGGGAAGAACTGGAACTCACTGACCGACCAGTGCGATCGGGTGACGGGCGTGCAGGACATTTCCGTTCATCCGAAAGATAAAAACATAATGCTGATTGCCTGTGCCAACACTTCCAATGGAAGATATTATGGAACCGGAATCCAGCGCACAACCGACGGTGGCAAGAACTGGTTTACAACCGATCTGATTTTTGAACCAGGCTATCTGGATGATAAAGAAACGGTCATTCGCAAAATTGCTTTTGATCCTAACAATCCAAAAATTGTATTTGCTATATCTCAAAAGAAGATTTACCGTTCAAAAAATGCAGGACAAACATGGCTTGTGTTAAAACAATTCGAAGAAGAAGATCTTGCCGATATTGAAATCAATTTAAAAAATCCGGGCGCTGTATGTTTTTCAGGTAAAGGATTGCATCGCTTCACGCAGAAAAAAAATAAATGGATAAGCATTTCCAATGAGCTTTTACCGAAAGAAGGCGTGCAAATCTCTCGCATAATATTGGCCTCCTGCCCGCTCAGACCTTCTGTTTTGTTTTTATTGTATGAAATAACCAACATAAAAAATCCGGGCAGCAAAGAACTTCATCTTGCACGCTCGAATGATTTCGGAAAAAGCATTGCACAAAAATCGAGATTGATTGGTGTTGGTGCTGATTACTGGAAGATGTGCCTGGAAGCTTCTCCCTCGGATACAAATCTGATTTATATCGGCGGATTGCGCATGTACCGTTCCGTGAACGCAGCAAAAACATTTGATGTAGCTACCGAACCCAACGTTAAATCGAAGAAATTTATGCATGATGATATTCGTGTGTTAAAAGTTTTACCTAACGAAAAATCGGACGTCTTGTACACCGGAAACGACGGCGGAGTGGGTCTTTCGATCGATAACGGAAAAAACTGGCAGGACATCAGCGGTAGCGGATTATGCATTACACAATTTTATTCATTAACACTTTCCCCTGATGGCAAAAGGCTTTCAGGCGGCACTCAGGATTTGGGTGTATTGTCTTTGGAAAATAATCAATGGTTCAATCCCGGAATTTATGCGGATGTTTACCGATTAGTGTACGATCAAACGAACCCCAAAATTCAATATGCCCTTACCAATGGTGGCATTACGAAATCAATAAATGACGGAAAAAACTGGAGCAGCATAGGTCAGCCACCGGGCGCATCGCGTAATGACAAGCCATTGCTTATGCTTTCGCCATTTTCGAAAAATTTTCTGGTGGGCATGAATGAAGTTTATAAATCAACAGACGGTGGAAAAAAGTGGATTCCGAATTCTGCATTTGTAAAAAACTTCGGTTCTTCTTCAGAAGCAAAATTAATTTCAATTGTAGTTTCACCTGTTGATACATTGCAGATGTACGCCGCCTTTGAAGGACCCACCTGGGATACGCTGATAAAAAACAAATTGTTTTATACAAAGGATGGTGGGAAAACATGGGCAGATATTTCCCGTGGATTACAGCCTATTGTTTACATGGGCATTTCAGCTGTTACTCCTAATACGAAAAACTTTAGTGAAATCTGGATTACTTTTCACAGTCTCTGGAAAGGTCAATTGATTTATCACTCAAAAAATTCCGGAAAAAACTGGGAGAATGCTTCAGCTGGCATTCCTGATATTCCGGTCAGTTGTGTTCGCTCATTTGATGAAGGCAAATTGGTTCTTGCTGCAACTGATGTTGGAGTGTTTCAATGGAATAAAGAAACAAAAAGTTGGAGTGACTACAGCCTGAATATGCCACATTGTATGATTTCAGATATCACAGCTGATGCGGCGCAACGAATTTTATACGTTTCCACTTTTGGCAGAGGAATATGGGCAAAAAAATATTAATTTTGTAATTCTAAACTTGTTTACATGAGAAAGCTATTTATTTTTATTGTCCTGATTTGTTTTTTTCAAAGCACGTCTCTCTTTGCACAAAAAATTGTTTTCTGCACGGGTGTTTCTGAAAGTGGTGTTCCTGCAGGAGTTCTAACAAAGCTTTCAATCGAAGGTGAAGGCAGCAGTGTGAAAATTTTTTACAGTCAGGCTTTGGCAATTACGGATCCCGTTTTCTTTTTTCTGGATAAAGAAAAAGACGGCGTGTTTGAAGAATATGTAACTGAAAAAAAAGATCCTTCAGCCGGAAAAAAATGGATTGCATTTGATTATAAATTCACGAAACCCGGTAATTACAGGGTTAAAGTGATGGACAAAAATATCAGCGAACTGGCAAGTGCATACTTCACGGTTACTATGTTTGGAGCAGAAACAAGCACAACTGAAGAATCCAATATTGAAAGTTCTGATAAAGTTACTTCCGATTATTATGCTTCCTGCAATATGTTTTTTTGCGAAAAAGTTGAAAATGGAAATGCAGTTGCTCAATCTAAATCCTTTGCTATTCCTGAAGAAGGAAGAGTTGTTACCATGCAGATAAAACAGAGTAAACCTTTAAAAACAGAAAAGCTGATTGTTGATTTCTGGCTGAAGGATTCAAAAAACGAGTACAAAGAATATGTTGATACAAAAAATTACATCATTGAAAAAACCTGGAATCAGCCTTCCTTTAAATACACATTTACCAAGCCCGGCGAATACAAAGTGATGGTGTACAATGGTGATCAAACCCATATTGTAAGCGGGTTTGTAACAATCATCAAACTGTAGCAGATAAAAAAAACGGGAAGCTTTTTCAAACTTCCCGTAAACATTTTCTTCAAAATAAAAACTTTGTGTTTGTTAAATACCGATTGTTAAAACGAGAGTAACGCCATAGACGAACATTAAAGACAAACACTATTTGATTTCCCAGGTATCACCGCTGTTAAGCAGATCATCCATGTTTTTAATTTTTGAAGTTTCCTTCGCATTTTTAATCTGTTCTTCTACCAGATCGTCATAAGTAGGATACATAGCAGAGCGAATTACACCCAGTGCCATCGGATAAATCGGAGGCTGCATTTTAGCAAGCATCAGATGAACACCCGGATCCTGCTGGTACTGATCATGAATAAGAATATCCTCTTCAGTAATACCATTTTCACCGATCGTCACAACTTCCAGACGTGTTCCTTTCAGGCGGATTCCTTTGTCTTTGTTTTTACCAAAAATCATCGGCTCACCATTTTTGAGGAAAATCTGACGGTCATCACGTACGTCTTTGTTGGTAAATGCATCATGTGTTTTGTCAGCAAAGATGACACAGTTCTGCATGATTTCAACCAATGAGGTTCCGTCATGGCGTGCTGCTTCAAACATTACTTCGGTCATCATTTTGGGATTTGTATCCACAACGCGTGCAAAGAAAGTTCCCTGCGCACCCAGAACAAGTTCTCCGGTATTGAAAGGATGTTCAATGGTTCCGTAAGGAGAAGTTTTTGTAACCGATCCCATTGGCGTAGTTGGTGAATACTGTCCTTTTGTCAAACCATAAATCTGGTTATTGAAAAGCATGATGTTAACATCAATGTTTCTGCGAATAATATGAATGAAATGATTTCCGCCGATAGCCATCGAATCGCCGTCTCCTGTAGCAACCCACACACTGAGATGGGGATTTGCAACCTTAACGCCGGAACTGATAGCAGCGGCTCTTCCATGAATACCATGGAAACCGTATGTATTTACATAATAAGGAAAGCGTGATGAACAGCCAATTCCAGAAACCATACAGAAATTTTCCTTTCTGTACCCGATTTTCGGAAACACATTGGCCACCGAAGAAAGAATAGCATGTGCGCCACATCCCGGGCACCATTTTACAACCTGATCACTGACGAAATCTTCTTTGGTCAGTTCTACTTTTGATCGTTCTACTGTATAATTTTCCATGGTTATTTCTCCTTCACAATTTTGTTTAACGCATCGGTGAGTTCAGTAACAGTAAAGGGCAGCCCCTGAACTTTGTTATATTGCAGCATATCGTGTTTGGGGAATTTCATGCGGAGGAAATTCACAAATTGTCCGCTGTTTAATTCACACACTACCGTTTTGCCGAATCCCTTAAACAACTTTTCTGTGTTTTTAGGTAATGGCATGATATAATTGAAATGGGCATGGCTTACTTTTTTGCCCTGCTTCTGCATTTCTTCAACGGCCATTCTGACTGCACCAAATGTTCCACCCCAGCTTACAACCAGTAAATCACCCTTAGCAGCACCAAAAATGGTTTGTTCAGGAAGATAATTGGCAACACGCTCTACTTTTTCAGCGCGAAGATCAACCATGAGTTGATGGTTTTCAGGGTCTGTTGTTACGATACCGTCGATATTGGATTTTTCTAATCCGCCAATACGGTGGCGTAAACCTTCTGTTCCGGGGATAGCCCACCTGCGCGCCAGTGTTTTTTCGTCCCTGCGGTAAGGTTTGTAATTGGCTTCATTCGGTAAAGCAATCGGAGGTACGATTGAAGGTAAGTCGGCTGTTTTTGGTATTTTCAACAACTTTGAACCTTGTCCGATGTATCCGTCTGTAAGCAAAATAACCGGAGTCATATGTTCCATCGCAATTTTTGCGGCTTCATAAGCAAAGTAAAAGCAGTCGGAAGGTGTAGATGCAGCAAGCACAACAACAGGGCATTCCCCATTGCGGCCAAACAATGCCTGGTATAAATCGGATTGTTCCGATTTTGTAGGTAATCCCGTAGAAGGACCACCACGCTGAACATTGACAATGACAAGCGGAAGCTCAGTAATTACAGCCAATCCGATAGCTTCACTTTTCAGTGAAAGACCGGGGCCTGACGTTGTAGTACAAGCGAGTGAACCTGTGAAGCTGGCTCCAATTGCCGAGCAAATACCGGCAATTTCATCTTCAGCCTGAAATACTTTTGCGCCCAGCGATTTGTGCTTGGCCAATTCTATCAGAATTTCTGTAGCAGGTGTTATAGGATATGAGCCCAGGAATAAAGGGCGTTTTGAACGTTCTGAGGCAGCGAGCAAACCCCAAGCAGCAGCAACATTACCTGTAATGTTACGGTATCTGCCTTTGGGCATTTTTGCAGGCTTCACTTCAATGCGTGGATTAATTTCATCCAGTTGCATGGCATAGTCATATCCAGCTTTCAGGACAGCCGTGTTTATTTCAATAAACTTGGGTGCTTTCTTAAACTTAGCAATAAAAAGCTGATTTGTATGATCCAATGATTGATTCAAGAGGCAATACACCATACCCAAAGCAAACATATTGCGGCATTTGTCCATTGCTTTGTTGTCCATGCCAAAATCCTTCAGGCTTTCTCTTGTCAGCGTGGTAATAGGAGCACCAATCAGCCTGTATTTCTGCTTCAGTGCTTTGTCTTCAAGCGGATTTGATGTAAACCCAACTTTTTCCATTGTTTTTTCATCATAACCATCTGCATCAGTAAAGATAACAGTACCGGGCATAGCCCACTTGAGACTAGCCTTCAGTGATGCGGGATTCAGGTTAACCATAACATCACACAAATCACCGGATGAAAAAATTTCCTTGCTTCCGAAATGAACCTGGAAGCCCGAAACACCAGCAATTGTATTCAGTGGGGGTCTGATTTCAGCAGGGTAATCGGGAAAGTTTGCAAGATCATATCCCGACAGGGCAGCTGAATCTGAGAAAAGCGTGCCTGAAAGCTGCATTCCGTCGCCGGAATCACCAACAAACTTTACAACAACACTGTCCTTTTCAACAATTTTTTCTACAGTTTTTGCCATATCAATATTGATTTTTTATGCCGCGAAGGTACACGTTTTTCAACTATACGATCTTTTTTTTTGTGATTTTTTTAACAAGCTGTATTCCTTATCCAGTATAGAATTGTTTAAAAAGAATTGTTTTTTATCTGAGTAATTTGTCTTTACATTACAATCAACTAACAAATGAGCGAATTATATCTGCAATTGGTGTAATTTTTTTTACAATTAGACAAAAAAACCTTTTTTTCATTGATATTTAAATATATTTGCAGCGAATTACTAACCCTAAATTTAGCAATATGGCTTACATAATTACTGAAGATTGCACTGCTTGCGGAACCTGTATCAGCGAATGTCCGGTTGAAGCGATTGTTGAAGGTGACATTTACAAAATCGATCCTGAAATCTGCACCGACTGTGGCTCCTGCGCAGACGTTTGTCCTGTGGAAGCAATCCACCCTGCTGAATAAGCAACCGTTAAAAACTTTTTACCTAAGTCATTTGCCGAATAAGCAAATGACTTTTTTTATTGTGCAAAAAAGGCTAACTTTGTATATACCTTGTGTTAGATAATAAATTGAAATAACTGTATGGACAAGTTGAATTACCTGTCGCAACTTGATGCCGGATATCTGGATTCATTGTATGCTGATTTTCTGAAAGACCCTGAATCCATTGACCCCGAATGGAAACGTTTCTTCGAAGGTTTTGAATTTCACAAAAACCAATATCCCGTTCTGCCCAGCAGAAATCCTTTACTCGAAAAAGAATTTAAACTAATCAGCCTGATTAATGCATACCGCGAACGTGGTCATTTTTTTACAGAAACTAATCCGGTCAGAAAAAGAAGAAACTACACCCCCACACTGGATATTGAAAATTTTGGGTTAAGCAATTCTGATTTGAAAACCGTTTTCAATGCAGGATCAGAAATTGGAATTGGCCCTTCTTCTCTTGAAAATATTATTGCTCACCTGAAGCAAACCTATTGCAGAACCATTGGCGTTGAATACCGATACATCCGGCAGCCTGAAGTTTCAGAATGGCTGCGTGATAAAATGGAGAGCACCAAAAACACACCTGCTTTTTCAAATGAGGAAAAGAAAATAATTTATACAGATATTTCACATGCCGTGCAGTTCGAAGAATTTCTGCACACACGCTTTGTCGGACAAAAAAGATTTTCTCTGCAGGGTGTTGAATCTTTGATTCCTGCATTGCATTCGCTCGTTGAAAAAGGCGCAGAAGAAGGTGTATCAGGATTTATCATTGGAATGCCACACCGCGGTCGTTTAAATGTGCTTGCAAATGTTCTTAAAAAACCACTCGATACACTCCTGAGTGAATTTGAAGGTTTGGAACCGGAAGATCACGGCTTGTTGGGCGATGTGAAGTATCATCTGGGTTTCTCTACTAATATTCAAACGCGAAAAGGGCACTCTCTTCATTTAGTGTTATCACCCAACCCTTCTCATCTTGAAGCTGTAAACCCGGTTGTAGAAGGTATTTCCAGAGCGTTAGCAGAGAATTTTTCTCCTTCTGATTTCAAAAAAAACATTCCTGTTCTTATACATGGTGATGCATCCATTGCAGGACAAGGTATCGTGTATGAAGTTATACAGATGGCGCAACTGGAAGGTTACAAAACAGGTGGGACCATCCACATCGTTGCCAACAACCAGATTGGATTTACTACCGATTACACCGATGGCCGTTCCGGAATATACTGTACCGATGTAGCGAAAACAACACAGTGCCCTATTTTTCATGTGAATGCTGATGATCCGGAAGCGGTTGTTTTTATTATGCAACTGGCCATTCAATTTCGTCAGAAATTTCATCGTGATGTATTTATTGATTTGTTAGGTTATCGCAAACATGGCCACAACGAAGGCGATGAACCACGCTACACACAGCCACTGCTCTACAAAATCATTGCCTCGCATCCCAACGTAAAAGAAATTTATCAGAAAAAACTTCTGGATGAAAATTCAATTACACAGGAAGACGTTAAAAATATTCAGTCAGCGTACATCGAGCTTTTACGCAGTAATCAGGAAGAATCAAAAAAAAATTAAAGCCTCTGTTGTTCACAATTTTCTTTCTGAAATATGGAGCAATTTCAGGCATGCTACGAATGATGATTTTGAAAATTCTCCTGACACATCTGTTTCCAAAGAAAAACTGATTCAGCTATCGGATGAGCTTTTCCGAGATCCTGAACAAGGAAAATTATTTTCAAAAAGTGCGAAAATACTTTCCGACCGTTATGCCATGGTTCATCAATCAGGTCGTCTCGACTGGGGCGCCTGCGAGATTCTTGCTTATGCGTCTTTATTAAACGAAAACCATCCCGTACGCATCAGCGGACAGGACGTGCAACGCGGAACATTTTCACACCGACACGCTGTATTAAAATTTGAAGAATCTGAACAAGCTTACATTCCGCTTCAGCATTTGCCGGGCAATTCCGCTACCTTCTCCATTTACAATTCCCTGCTTTCAGAATACGGGGTGCTGGGTTTTGAATATGGCTATTCTTTGCTTCGTCCCAATGGACTTACGATATGGGAAGCCCAATTCGGCGATTTTGCCAATGGTGCGCAAATTATTTTCGATCAGTTTATCAGCAGTGCAGAAGAAAAATGGAACCAGATGAGCGGGCTGACAGTCCTGTTACCACACGGCTTCGAAGGGCAAGGGCCGGAGCATTCCAGTGCACGTATTGAACGCTTTTTGGTTTTAAGTGCGGATAACAATATGCAAATCGTACAATGCAGTACACCGGCAAATTTCTTTCACGTACTACGCAGGCAAGTGTTTCAGCCCTTCCGTAAACCGCTGATTGTTTTCACTCCGAAAAGTTTGTTACGTCATCCGCTATGCACATCCTCACTCGAAGATCTTTCTACCAATGGTTTTCAGGAAGTGATTGATGACACATCTGCTTCCGATAAAACAACCCGTGTGCTTTTCTGCAGCGGTAAAATTTATTATGATTTATTGGAACAAAAAATAAAAGATAAAAATAGGGATACAGCCATAGTTCGCATTGAACAACTGTATCCCTTTCCAGCAGCAAAGTTCGAAGCCTTGCTTCATAAATACAATCATTGCAGTGAAACAATCTGGGTGCAGGAAGAACCCGAGAATATGGGTGCATGGCCTTTCCTGTTACGCACATTAAAAAATACCAAAATAAAACTTATTGCACGGCCACCTTCTGGAAGTCCTGCCTGTGGATCCGGAAAGCTGCATCATGCACAAGAGGAAAAAATTATCGAACGTGCTTTTAAAAAATGTACCTGTGATGAAATTTGCACCGATTGCGATATGTTATGTATCGAAAAAAATGTTACCATTAAATCTGTTTCTTTATGATTATTGAAATACTTGTTCCTGCTCCCGGTGAATCTATCACTGAAGTTCAGATTGCATCCTGGCTTTGCGAAGACGGGACGATCGTAGATCAGGATCAGGAAATCGTGGAAGTTGATTCCGACAAAGCAACACTTACACTTACTGCACCCGATGCCGGGAAAATAAGCATCGTTGTTCAGGAAGGGGAAACTGCTTCGGTGGGTTCGCTGATTGCTACTATTGACACCGATTACGAAGAGTCGGGTGAAGAAGAAAAAGCAGAAAAGAAAAAGAAAAAAGAAGGTGCGAATAAAAATACTGATACTGCAAAACCCATTTCAAATCTGCATGCAACACCGCTTGCAAAGAGTATTATCAGTGAAAGAAAAATGGATATCGCAACTTTATCAAAAACATTCGGCGATAAGAAAATTCATATTTCTGATTTATCACAAACTGCGGAAACATCTTCACATAAAGATCCACAGCGAGCTGAAGAAAGAAAAAAGATGAGTATGCTGCGGAAGAAATTATCAGAACGTTTGGTTTCAATAAAAAATGAAACCGCGATGCTGACTTCTTTCAATGAAATAAATTTAGAATCATTGATCACGCTTCGTAAAAAACACAGTGAAGCTGCAGAGAAAAAATATGGCTTTGCACCCGGCTATGTGGCTTGGTTTGCTTATGCAGTATGCAGGGCGCTGAAAGAATTTCCGGTAGTCAATGCGCGCATTGATGGTGAAGAAATTGTATCTCCTTCTTACATGGATATTGGTATAGCAGTAAGCACACCGCGCGGGCTTATGGTTCCAGTATTAAAAAATGCACACGAAAAAACAGTCCCCGAACTGGAACAGCTAATTCGCACCCTTGCTGAAAAAGCACGCAACGGAAAAATCACGCCGGACGAAATGAGCGGTGGTACTTTCAGCATTACCAATGGCGGCGTTTTTGGCTCGATGATGTCAACACCCATTCTGAATCCTCCGCAAAGTGGCATTTTAGGCATGCATAAAATCATGGAACGCCCCATTGCAGTAAATGGAAAAGTTGAAATCAAACCCATGATGTATGTAGCGCTTTCCTACGATCATCGCCTGATTGACGGACGCGAGAGTGTTGGATTCTTAATCAAAGTGAAAGAAATTCTTGAGAATCCGGATGAAACTCTTTTTGTTGAATAAACAATTTATAATTTCAACTTTATCTGAAAAAGTTAGATGCTCCGCACCTGCAGACTTAGTCCGGCAGGAACGTCGAAATTTGAAACCAATGAATTTTCGCTTTCATTTCCTTATTAACCTATTAACTAAATTACTAAATAACTAAATTTAAAAAAACGCACGTATTGCAGCATTTCCGGTATGCACAGCCGGTGTGCCTGAGGGCTTGCGACCTTCATAACTTAAAATCAACTGCAATGCTTTTGAAAGATTTTGTTGGTAAGATAAAGTCCATGTTATGTTCTGCCCAATTTTTAATCCTTCCAGCATTTCGAATGCCAGCGAAGTATTCTCAGCACTATTGTATGAAATAATGTAGTATCCTGATTTGAATGAAAGGTTTCCTTTTTTCTTAAAGTTGTTTCGAATTTCAAGTGAAGTATTCCTTACAAATGCTTTTTCAGTTGCATCCGTATTTATTTTCTCTGTATACCTAAATGAGCCGGATATGCGAAAAGTAGAACTGGGTTGAAACGTAAGAGAAGGTTCACACTCACGGTAATCAACTTTATAGTCTTTTGTTTTCATGTAATCCGAGCGCGATTGCCGGGTTCCTATCTGTACAAATGTTCCTAACTGAAAACGTCTGATAATATTCCAGCGCACTCGAAGACCGCTCTGCTCCTGCGATCGCTGATCAAAGCCATTTATCATCAACATCTTATTCATGTTGTTGTTTTTCGTTAATTCCAATCCAAACTTAGCACTGTTGCGATTAAAAAACAACGAACTCCGCCACGATGAATTCAGCGACAGCAAAGATGTATCACTGATATTTGATAAAAAGGGATTGGCAAAAGAGGCAGGATCATCCAACGTGGTTTTGCGCTCGGCATGATAAATATTTTGTGTTGAAAAACGCGAGAAGAATTTAAGTAACCCTTTTTTATCTTTCCACAACACATATGGATTCAGGTTGAGCGCTTCGTTGAACTGAGCTGAAAAACTCTTTATATATTCATCGGTAGGTGTGAAAACACGAATGTAATTTGCCTGATCGCTGAATGCAGCCACTTCGAATTCATTTAATTCCGGAACGCCGTTTAGGTTGTAATCCGTCCATGAATAGATTCCCTGCCCTGTCGGAACTTTTACATAATAAAATTCCTTTTTTACTTCAAGCCCTGAACCCAGCTGATAATAGGTAGCCGAAGTAAAGCAGTTTTTAAAAAGACGCAGGTTGTATTCAAACCGACCAAGTGTAGTTTCTTCTCTTTGCTGCGTTGTCAGAGCCGAATCGCTGATCATGAGGTTGCGGTATGAAGCTCGGAATGAAATGCTCTGCACCTTACTTTTCATTAAAGAAAAACGTAAAGAATAATTATCTGCAATGGTGGATCGCTTGAGGTATCCAGCCCAGGGCGTGTAATCGCTGCGATTTTTATAACTCAGCTCAAAAAATGTACTGGATGAATCTGCACTGCTGACAAATGTTTCATACTCATAAAACGAAAAGCTTCCTGCCAGTAATGATGCCGTGTCAAGCAACATAAACTGGTTATGCTCGAACATATTTTTAACGCCAAAAACAAAATACGGTGTCTTGCAGGCAGCAGTAGCTTTCTGTCGAATATAGCGGGTTTGGTAATCGGTTGTTTCCGATGAAAGAAGACTTCCATCCGCTGAAAATAAAAATCTTTTTCCATTGGCTGTAGTTGCCAGCGAACCACGAACTGCCTTTTGATCTTCTCCTTTAAAAAATGATCCCGCTTCAGCACGTACCAAAAAAGCTTTGTTATCTGAAAGCAATAATATTAAAGAAGAAAGATTTTCATAATTTTTTTCTTTGCTATTCACAATATTCCAGTCACGATCAAATTCAACATCACGGTATTTTTCGATTGGAATAAAATACAAATTTTTAAATTCGTGAAGTGCCGTGCTGGTCAGTGTCCACGATTTTTTTGAGGAAGGAAACAGTTTGCTTTTTTGTTCAAAGAAAGCCTTGACTGCAATCCCTGCATTATCTTTATCATCAATCGTTGAAAAAAGATTCTGATCGTTTGTACTCACTGCAAATTCATAGCCGGTTCGCGTATTTTTTGACGGCTTATATTCGAACGATGTTGTAAACATTTGCTGGCGCTTGGGTGTGATCAGCAATATCACAGGCTCATAGCCACCTTGCGGAAGACCACCAAGGGGCGCTACCCATTTAAAAACTTTACCGTTCACACTGGCCAGATCCTGCACATAATTTCCTTTTCCTTCACCCACGTATGAGAAGCCCAGCCTATAGTGCGCGCTGTCGGGACTGTTTGAATAAATGTAAATGGAATCATAATAAACACTGCTCACGGTAGTATCTGCCAGTTTATACAAAACCTGATCAGCCTGGAAAGCTACACTATCCACATTCGGATAAAATGCAGATAAAGTCTGATCCCCGATTGAAGAAAGATAGGCTTCTTTTTCATCGGTCATATCCTGCATCACAGGTTGGTTGCGGGCGTCCTGCTCGCTGAAAAAATTAAACGATGCTTTAATTTTCCCTTGCGTAATTTCACTTCCCCCATAAAAAAGCGATCGTGTATAATTTTTATCAGAATACTGAAAGTCGATCACGATTCGGCTGTCCTTCGTAATTCTGCGATTGGGCGTGAATGTTACTTCTGCTGTATTATAATCAATCGTGTAATCGTTTTCCTGCCCGCGTTTCACTATGGCGCCATCTACATAAATATTTTCGGTACCCGATAGAACAATAATAAAAAGTTCGTTGTTTGCGCCTTTCAACTTATAAGGCCCCTGGTTTCCTTCTACACCGCTGATTGTATTCCTTGCGAACCTTCCTTTAGAAACAGCTGCTGCCACCGATGAATTCGTATAATTATTTTTAAACTTCACACTGTCCTTCGGATTTCCTTTTGTTAATGCAGTAAAGCGAATGCCCTGCGCCTTTTTATAAAAATTCATGAAATAGGAATTCGGGCGTTTCAGTTCAAAATCACCGGCAGTCAAGGCATACCCGTCTTTGGAAAGTTGGATAAATACTTTGTCGAACTCCTGTATCTGTTGTGTTGTTCCGTCAGGTTGCACAGGAATATTATTGTCGGAAATTGCCGCCAGTATTTCAACATCATTATTAAGTTTTCCCGACATCTGAAGGTTTAAAGCAGAATTCACAACCACATCCTGATTGTTTCCGAAAGAAATTCCGCGCATAATACTTCCGCTTTTATTCAGACCTTCAAATGCCATCGGGTCATTGGCTGGCTTTTGCGAAGGCGTGAAGACAAATGGATTTATCATTCCTTTGTTATCAGGTCTTATTAGCCGAACATCTTTATGAAAATATTTTTTTGAAAAGTCAATCGGGAATGCCTGATAGGACGCATTTGCAACTAAATTTTTTGAAGAATTTGTTTTCTTAAGAATAATAAGGCTTCTGTAAAAATCAATCTTAAACAGAGAAGTGTCAATGCTTTTTCCTGTCGTATCTGTCAGAACCAAAGAACCGGGAATAATACTCAGTGTATCGATCCGAACCGTATCGCTGGTAAATACAACCCGCTTGTTGCGCTCTGCCTGAAACACCTGTCCCTTCACGCATACAGGAGCAAGCCCGGCAACGAGAAACAAAAAGATCAGTATGATTCGGTAATGACGCATGTAGTTCTTTGATAAAGCTAAGGTATTAAAATATTATAAGAGAAATAAAATTGAAATACAGGTTCTATTGTGGATTTTGGATTGCGGATTTCGGATTGCGGATTTTTTCACTTCATTGTTAATTATCAAATGTGTTCATGCTCGCTTTTCTTGGTTGTGGATTTTGAATACGAGCATTTTTTTGATTTTAATTTTTCATTACAATTCATTTTAAACTTTTCTATGTGCCCTATGTTGCATTTTCTATTGTGGACTATGTGTTAGAAATGATGACAATCTCTGCTATAGAAACGCAGAGTCACAGAAATTCACAGAAGATTTAGACCGAAGTCATAATGATTTACAAATTTCAAAAGAGCTTTGCGTTCTTCGCGAATACTTTTCTTTGCGTTCTTCGCGGTTAAAACTTCTCAATTTCATTTTATGTAACAACCTTTCCTATATTTGTAATTAGACTCACATAACGAAGAATTATGAAAAAAATTATCACCTATAATGTCAATGGTATTCGCGCAGCCATGAATAAAAACCTTATCTCATGGCTCAAAGCAGTTAATGCCGACATTGTATGTTTTCAGGAAATAAAGGCACTTCCGGAACAATTCGACACATCAGAATTTGAAAATCTGGGATATCATTGTTACTGGTATCCTGCGGAGAAAAAGGGATACAGCGGTGTTGCGCTGCTTACAAGAATTCATCCCGACAATGTAGTTTGTGGAATCGGCATTGAGAAATATGATTTGGAAGGACGCATGATAAGGGCTGATTTTGGTGATGTTTCCGTGTTCAGTGTGTATCATCCATCTGGGACATCAGGAGAGGAAAGACAAGCCTTTAAAATGAAATGGCTGGATGACTTTCAGACATATATGCACGAACTGCGTAAAACCCGCCCCAATCTTATCATTAGCGGTGATTATAATATTTGTCACCGTGCAATTGATATTCATGACCCCATCCGCAATGCCAATTCATCAGGGTTTCTGCCGGAAGAACGCGCGTGGATCGATGGATTTATTAAGAGCGGATTCATTGATACGTTCCGATCCTTCAACGACCAGCCGAAGCATTACAGCTGGTGGAGCTACCGGGCACGTGCCCGCGAAAAAAATCTGGGCTGGCGCATCGATTATCATATGGCTTCTTTGCCATTGGAAAATAGTTTAGTGCGGGCCGCGATTCTTCCCGAAGCAATGCATTCAGACCATTGCCCGGTATTGGTGGAAGTGGATTTCTGAAATTACTTTTTTGGCAGATTTTTCTTGATAGGTTCTTTCTGCGGAATCGGAACAAACCCAACTACATTGGGTAGCGGATACAGGCGGTTGTATGTATCTTCTTCGTGCACATCACTCACCCAACTACCCATACGCACTAAATTATAATCTTTGTAATCGAGGAAGATCCCCGCTTCCGGTCCGCCTTCCAGATAAATTGCATTTTTAATATTAAGCGGCATAGCCAGCATCATTCTGATAAAATCGTTGGGCGAATAGGGTGAGCGTGTAAAAAGAATCAATGCATTTCCTTGTTTATCCTGTGCCAGTACAACCATGCTGCACTTCAGGCGGGGATTGGCATTCCATCCTATCGGTTGCTGATTGCAATCAATCATTCGCATACCCTGAAAACATGAGCTGTATTTATATTTCAATGTTGACCATGGCTTGCAGTCTTCATCCGCAATCTGAAATTCGGGCACATTCATATCTGTGCGGTTGAATGCCACCATCGCCTTGTATTTCGGATTCATGCGATAATTGTTTACATGACCGTAATTTTTCATAAAGCCCATGCTGCTGCTTTTATTACCCATGTTAAACATACCTGCATTAAAAGCGCCCGCCATTCCAAATTCCTCGCACCATTCCTGAAGACTACGACGTTTTTTCCCATGCTGGGAAGCACACATCATCTGAAAACGAAAATATTTCGGATCAATTTTTACAATCGTAATAATCGAATTATTAACAGGCGATTTGATCGGTGCTTCTGCTTCAGCTACCCACAATCCATCCGCAATGCGGTCGTATACGACAGGCTTAATTACAAAAACGGTATCCTTGGGAGAAGCTACTTTAATTTCATTTGAAGAAAACATGGGTGTCAACATAAATGTCGCACCCGTTATCATGAATAAAGAAACCAATATCAGTAAAGCGTTTCGCAAATTATTTCTTTTCATGCAAAGATAGAAAATTCATCCGTGTTAAAATGAAAAAGCCGTAAACGCAATGTTTACGGCTTATCTAGAATATCTTAAGTAATGGTTAATTGCAAATTTGTGTGCAATAAGGACTGACTTTAGCAGTAGCACCAGGAATTTGAACTGTTATCCCGCTACTCCAAGCATTTGCTGAAGAAACAAACTGTCCATTGATAACTTCACCAACGAGCGCATAGGCTGCAACTACATAACAATTCTGTAGGAGTTCAAGTGGAATTGTATATGTTACCAAGCAACTTCCGCTAAGATAAACTTCAGTGTAGGGAAAGGCTTGGGGATTTGGTTGGCCCATACTTACCGGAATATTTTCCATAACTCCGGCATAAATTGCTGTTTCCTTCATATACCAATTACCAAAAGTGGTAAAGGTTGCATAAAGGTTGTTCTCATCATTAATCAGAACAAGTGACCCGACTTTGTCTTTTTCCCCGGCAATCAAATCAAACACACGCGGAACAAATTCACAACATTCCTGTTTGCTATAGACAGAATACATAGCCCAGTTTTTGTTTGAAAAGCGGGTTCCTTTGCCCCAGGCGGTTTCACTTTGAATAACATGACCCTGTACATTGTATTTCTTAACTTCTGCATGAACCGCAACAATAAAGGTTGGATCGAGGTTTTGCAGAGGAATTGTTAAAGTATAGGTATCAGTTGATGGAGAAAAACTTTGACTGTAAGGGAACTGTCCGGGTTGGGGATTTCCGCCACCATTCACAGGAGCATTGGCAAGACTACCGGCATATATGTGGGTTAGATTCATTTTCCAACCACCTGTAGTTGTAACAGTAATGTAGAGATCGGTTGATGTATTCTGAATAGTAACAGATCCGGCAACTGTGTTCTGGCCCGCCATCAAATCGGTTACGTAAGCGGTTCCACAGAAAGAAGGCTCGCCTTCTTTCATGGAAATATTTGTTTTATTATCTGTTTTTGTTTTTTGACCCGGGATCGTATCAAAATCTTTCTGACAAGATCCCAGCAAAACAACTGCTGATAATGCGATCAATCTAATTGTATTAATTTTTTTCATATTGTTTTTTACGATTATTGATGGGTTCTTTTTGAATTCGGCTGCAAAAGTATAAATTTTATCTATTTTAATTCAACTTTCAGCATACTAAATTTGATATTAATTTGATTTTTCGTTTTAGTAATTATAACAAATCAAAAGTAACCCACGCTGAAACGTAGCACAATACCCAAAAGAAGGTATTTAAACAGGAAAGTGGGAAATAATGAAATTAATGAATGTATCCTATCGAAAACACATCCCAGCCATTGGCTTTAATTGTAGCCATTGCAGGTTGGTTCTCCATGATATCGGGGCCCCAGTAATTGAAATCATAAGGGGTGGGCGTTCCAAACCAGCTTTCAATATTCATGCGGATATTTATCTCAATGTTCTGATCTTTTGTAATTGTAAATGAAGAAGCAGGCAATGTTGCTTTAAAATGATTGTGATTATAGGTGGTGTCCGTTACAGTAATCACACGCCCTATGCCCATATGAAAACGAAAATTTTGTTCAGCATTGGTCAGATCTTTCCACTTTCCGTTCAGCTGCATGTAATGATATCCTCCGCCCAGTATATCCGGCCAGGCCATATTCATTTCGGGTGGATTGGGAAACATGTAGGAGATATTTTTTTGTGGTGTAAAACCAAAAATGAATGTTACCGAGTCATACGTTCCTTCCGGAATCGGATCGCTGATATCCCACGTTTGTGTTGAAGCAATATCAAGGTCTACATAATGTTTATCCGTTACGTCATCAACCAGAACTTTTGTTCCGTCGTGATTGTAAAAAGTCAGGTCCGACAGAAACCATTTCACTTCATTGACCTCATATAGATTGGACGCAGCATTGGTGTACATCATTGAATCCTTCACCAACGGCACGCCATTCACATAATGCGAAAAAGTAACTTTAATTTTTCCGCTTCCCGCTTCCGGGGCGACTGGATCGATGGGTTCCTTCTTGCAGGCATTCATCAGCAACAGTGATGAAACGATAATAAGTGAAAGATAATAACGCATAACAATTTTTTTATTCTTCAAAGATAAGAAATCATTTGAAATAACTTTTCACCTGATCTATCTGCAAAGAGATTTACTCAAAAAACGAAATAAAAAAAAACGCTTGTCTCTTACAAGAACTATTTCCGTCATAATGATTTCTCCGGGCCGGAACATGTATTTCTTCGAAACGGCTTTGCATCCGCGGGCAGCAATACATAGTCGGTGTTCACCGGCAATCATCTTTTCAATTTTAAAAACACCGGAGGTATCCGAAATCACTATCTTTTTAACACCATCCAGTTGCAGATAAATTTTTCTCTGCGTTTTATCAGAAGGCAGTTTTACTTTACCGAGTAGCAATCCACTATCCTGCGCTGAGACAGAAATAAAAAGGCTCAACGAAAAGAGAAGAAAAATACTGCGTAAAATTTTCAAATTACTTATACGTTTTTAAGTGTAATCTGAAATTCAGGGATGTTCGTAAAATGACGTTTCACGGTGCATTGCTCAGCTGCAGCCACGACTGCGTGATGATATTTTTCCGGAAAATCGGCCGGCACTTCAATATCAATATTAAAATGCGACATCACCTTTTTATCATTGTCCCAAGTCATATGCTGCACCAGACGAATTCCTTCAGTAGGTATTCCGCGCTGATCGCAAAAACCTTTTACATAAATACCGGCACAGGTACCCATGGAGGCAAGAAACAAATCGAAAGGCGTGGGTGCGCTGTTTTCACCACCCGCACTTTCAGGCTGGTCGGTAGCTATTGTAAATCCGTGCCAGTGTGCACTTACTTTTTTATTTCCGTCGAAAGAAATGATCATTTCCATAACTATTCTTTTTTAATGTTTTTCAAATGCAAATATATAGAAATATAGATATGAGATGACGAGAAAAAAGCAGCCATGCTCAAAAAGCACGGCTGCTGCCCATGGCCGGGGCAATAAACAATGGCGAAAAGGTTATGCAGCCATGGAACGGCGGCTGAACTGCAGGCTCATCGTATCTTCTGGCATCAGGATACCGGAGCGGCTGTATTCAACCGAGACAAGGGCGTTTCTTTCGAGCCACCCAAGGGATATTCCATGAAATTTGGCAAAAAAACGAAGCTTCGAAAGAATGTCTTCATAAGCAGGAAAATCGTTCACACTCCACTTGAAACGCGGGATATCAGTACCGCTGTTGTTGATCAGGGAAATGACAAAGTGATCGGCGTAATTCAGTTTCATAATCATTAAATTTTGAATTTAACGATACAAAGAAAAAACACCTCACCGCATTGGAACT
>JAZDMK010000327.1:0-4739 GCA_043800975.1 Bacteroidota bacterium
CATGATATTTGGTTTTGTTACGCTGATAGTAACTGCTGTTTATGTTGCTTTAAGCAAAGATGGAATCAATATTTACAACCCACCCTTGTGGTATCTGATTTTCAATGGGGTAATCAGTGCGCTGGGATATATTGTTAGTTCCCTAATACCCATGCTGACCGGAGTCATGTATTTCAGCCAGCTTGAAAAAAACGAAGCAGCCGGTCTTATTCAAAGAATTGAAAATCTTGTTTTAACTGAACCTGAGAATAATGTTACATCGGGGATTTAAATTTACTCTTCTTCTTTTTGCACTTTGCATAGTCAGTTGCAGTTTACATGCAACTTCGCTGATGCAGAAAGATTCTATACTTGTCCGATCCTACGATTCTGCTGACGTTCAAAGTATACTGAAGGATGATTTTTATGATTACAGTTCAAAACCCAAAAGCACTTTTTCCTTCTGGGATGTGATTCGTGAAAAGCTTCAGGAAATTTTCTTTTCTGACATCTTTCCCAATTTATTTCAACGTACGATCTGGATAATTATTGGGATTGTACTTCTGGTGTTTTTTCTCTTGAAATTCAGAATTTCAATATTTAAGGTGTTTCAAAGAAACAGGAAGATTGCTTCATACAGATTAGAGGAAAATGTAAACGATGATGAACCCGATTATGAAAAGCTTTTTAGGACTGCTGAAATGGAAAAAGTATTTCCATTAGCGATCCGTTACCGATTCTTATACATCTTAAAATTATTGGATCAATATGAAATTCTGAAATTCAACTCCAGAAAAACAAACCGTGAATACTACCTCGAAATTTCCGAACTGCCTTATAAGAATAGTTTTAGAAACGCCAGCATCATATACGATCTTGTATGGTATGGAGAATATGCTTTATCTGAATCTGACTATAATCAGGCTTCTTCAGTTTTAAAAGAATGCATTCAGCAAATTGACCGGTATGAAGAAAAGAGATAGGATATACTGGATCATTTTACTGACACTGCTTGTAATTTATTTTCTGGCAGAATCCGTTAACCCGCGACCTGTTGACTGGTCTCCCGATTACAGCTCCGGGCAAAGTAAACCCTACGGATGCAGTGTGCTTCGAAAGTTACTTCCCTCGCTGTTTCCCGGCAATACAGTACGTGATATCAGTGAGAATACATATTCCTTTTTAAACAAGGAATACAGTCGCACAAGCCTGATTTATATTACACAGGATTTATCCATGGGTGCAAATGCGGAAAGGGCTCTTTACGAACACGTAAATCATGGCGCTTCCGTTTTTATCGCTGCCGAGAATATTTCGGATTCATTGAAAAAGATGGCCGGGATTTCAACAGAACGATTCATAAGTTTGGCAGATGTGAAAAGTCAATTCAATTCAAAACCATTCACGCAGGGATTCTGGCTTGGATTTTATCAGAAACCTTCTGTTAAATATGAATTCAATTATGAAAAACGCGGAATGACATTCATTGACGAGGTGGATACATCTTTTGTTACGCCAGTTGGATATGCTTTTCCGGAAAACAAAAACAAAGACTCCGTCATCGTTTTTACAGCAGCCAAAATCGGAAATGGTTTTTTGTTTATTCACACGCTTCCGCTTCTTTTTACCAACTATTACATTCATTCAAAAGACGGGGTCCATTATTCTGAAATATGTTTTAGTCATTTGCCCGTAAGAGATGTCTTTTGGGATGAGTGTTACAAGCCGGGAAGGAATCAGACTGAATCATCACTTTCTTTTATCCTTCAGGTTCCGGCATTGCGTAAAGCATGGATATTATTACTTATCCTTACGTTTCTGTACATTCTTTTTATGGGGAAGCGCAAGCAGCGTCCCATTCCCATCGTTAAACCACCCCAGAACATTTCTCTCGATTTTGTAAAAACGATGGGGATGCTTTATTTTGAAAAGAAAAACAATACAGATATTATTTCGAAAAGAATTAAATATCTGAACGAATTTTTGAAAAGAGTATACTCGGTGAGTTTTGATGTTGCTGATAGTGAATCACTAAGTGCAATAGAGAAAGCTACGGGAAAAAGTCCTGATCAGATGAAAAATTTGCGTGGTATATGGCTACTGCTTTCTTCAGGAAACAAACCTGATGACAAAGAAACAATCCGCATAAGCAAAATTATTGATGAATTTTACAAACAAATACAATATGGAAAATAACATGACATTCGATTCTCGTCTTGATATGAGTGAACTTTTAAGCATCACAGAAAATGTGCGCAATGGCATTCGCAAAGCAGTTGTTGGGCAGGACTCATTAATCGATATGCTAATAGTAGCGATACTTGCTGACGGCCATATATTACTGGAAGGTGTTCCCGGAATTGCAAAAACGCTCACTGCGAAAGCAGCCGCAAAATGTCTGGATGCATCATTTACCAGAATTCAGTTTACACCCGATCTGATGCCTTCTGATTTAATTGGAAGTATGGTTTTTGATCAACGCAATGCGTCTTTCGAGTACAGGCGTGGCCCGGTGTTTACAAATATTCTTCTGATTGATGAAATCAACCGATCTCCCGCAAAGACACAATCTGCATTGTTTGAAGCAATGGAAGAAAGACAGGTGAGCATGGAAGGACAAACTCATCTGCTTCCTGTTCCTTTCCTTGTCATTGCAACGCAAAACCCGGTGGAATATGAAGGTACATACAGACTTCCGGAAGCACAGTTGGATCGTTTCATGTTTAAACTCGTCATGGATTATCCCGAAGAGGATGCTGAAATCAGAATGCTTGAAGAATCAATGAAACGAAATCACCTTCCTGCAGACCACGATATTAAGGCAGTAACGAATATTGAAAATATTCTGAAGGCTCGTAAACTGATTACTTCTGTCATTGTTGATGAAAAAATATTGAAATACATCACAGGAATAATGCGTAAAACACGACGAAATCCTGCGATATATCTGGGTGCTTCACCTCGTGCTTCACTGATGTTAATGTTTGCTGCAAAAGCTTTTGCAGCTATCAACGGGCGCGATTTTGTTACGCCCGAAGATGTAAAGGAAGTATCCTTGCCCGTGCTGCGTCACAGATTAATGCTTACACCTGAAAAAGAAATGGAAGGTGTAACAGCCGATGATATTTTAAAACAAATTGTCAATTCAGAGGAAATTCCACGTTAATGAAACTGCTTAGGGATTTCTATTTAGCTCCGCTTTTTTTTATGGCATTGTCAGTGCCTGTTGTTCTGTTTGTGCTGGCATTTTTTTTTCCTTTTCTGAATCCCTTTGCTGAACTTGCTCTTTTGTTACTGATCGTCCTTTTAATAACTGACATTCTTCTTCTATTTGCAACAAAAAAAATACTGGCTGCACGCCGTGATCTTCCTGTGCGTTTATCGAATGGAGATGAAAACCCCATTACGATTACGATAGAATCGTTTTGTAGTTTTAAATTATATCTTTCAATTATTGATGAACTTCCTTCTCAGTTGCAAATACGCGATTTTAATGTCGAAAGGAAAATTGAAGCATTCAAGGAAATTGATTTTAAATATTTTATACGCCCGGTAAGAAGAGGAGAGTATTGGTTCGGAAATATAAATGTGCTATCTGCAACAGTACTTGGTCTGGTAATGCGGCGAACAAAATGCGGCGAACCGAAAGCGATAGCCTGTTATCCTTCCTTTTTACAATTGAATAAATTTGAATTGAAAGCTGTTTCAAACCGTCTTACTGAAGCCGGACTTAAATCTGTCAGCAGGATGGGACAGAGTTTCGACTTTGAGTCTATTCGAAATTATTCAAGGGGAGATGACATCCGGACAATAAACTGGAAAGCTACTGCCAGAAAACAAACCCTGATGATTAATCAGTTTCAGGATGAAAGATCGCAACAGGTGTACTGTTTGATTGATGCAGGTCGTAACATGAAATCACCCTTTGCAGGAATGACTTTACTCGATTATGCAATCAATGCTTCTTTAATACTTTCTGATATTTCAATTTTGAAATATGACAAAGCCGGTTTAATGACATTCAGTAATAAGGTACATCATTTCATTTCGGCATCCAACAGGAAAGTGCAGATGATGCGGATTATGGAACATCTTCATAGCATTGAAACCAATTTTCTGGAAACATCCTTCGAAATTATGGCCACAACGCTGCTTTCAAAAATAACTCAGCGTAGCCTGATAGTACTGTTTACGAACTTTGAAAGCAGGCTTTCATTGCAACGGCAGCTACCCTTTTTACGGAAGATTGCCAAAAACCATTTGTTGTTACTGGTTTATTTCGAAAATACAGAAATTGACGACTTATTACACTCTTCGCCATCCAATCTTGAAGACGTTTATTTGAAAACAATTGCCGAAAAATACAATTTTGAAAGACGTTATATGATGGAAGAATTTCGCCGAAATGGAATTCTTTCTTTGTACACTCCTCCTGCTAAACTAAATGTAAACGTTATCAACAAATACCTTGAAATTAAAGCAAGGCAGATGATATAGCCTATCCATTAAACGATTACTTTTTTAAGTGCCCTCATCAGACAAGTATTCTTTCTGAAGATGTAAGCTTCTTCAAACAGTCTGTGTATATAATCAACAACTGAGCTTTATTGATCATCAAACGCGGTTTTACTTCATTTTACTGTTTTGTATGAAAGAAATGAGTGTAGGTTTAAAAGATTTGGTAAGGCTTATCTGCCAATATACTTTTACAGAAAAAAACAATGAAACAGATTCTATTCATTATTTCGCTGACGCCGGTA
>JAZDMK010000306.1:0-5341 GCA_043800975.1 Bacteroidota bacterium
AAACGCATTGCTTTTCATGAAATTACCAAGAATGCAATTTTAGAAGCCATCGAAAATCCCCGCAAAATCGACCGTCATTTGGTTGATGCACAGCAGGCGCGTCGCGTGCTGGATCGTTTGGTGGGATTCGAGTTGTCGCCTGTATTATGGAAAAAGGTTAAAAGCAATTTGTCAGCCGGACGTGTTCAGTCGGTTGCTGTCCGACTTATTGTGGAACGCGAACAGGATATTAAAAAATTCTCGGTTTCTTTTTATTATAAGGTCACAGCTGAATTCCTGACAGAAAAAGGCATTGCTGTAAAGGCAGAGGTTCCTGAAAAATTTGCTTCCCGCGAAAAAGTGATGGAGTTCTTGAAAAGCTGTGTTGACAGTACTTTCAAAGTAACAGATACGGAAACAAAACCTTCTAAAAAATCACCGGCTCCTCCTTTTACAACATCTACACTTCAACAGGAAGCAAGTCGCAAACTCAGTTTCTCTGTTTCGAAAACCATGTTGATCGCGCAGCAGTTGTACGAATCAGGGCTGATCACTTATATGCGTACCGACTCTGTCAATCTTTCCGACCTGGCGCTTTCAATGGCCAGCAAGGAGATTAAGAGTGTTTATGGTGCTGAGTATGTAAAAACAAGAAAATACGCAACGAAGAGCAAAGGCGCACAGGAAGCACATGAAGCCATTCGTCCTGCATACATGGACAAGCATTCTATTGAAGGTGATAATTCACAGAAAAGATTGTACGATCTGATCTGGAAACGCACCATCGCTTCACAGATGAGTGATGCTTTGCTTGAGAAAACAACCGTAAACATTGACGTTTCGAATGCAAAGGAAAACTTTGTTGCACGCGGTGAAGTATTAAAATTTGACGGATTTCTGAAAGTATACATGGAATCCACCGATGATGACGATGACAGTCACGAAGAAGGAATGCTTCCTCCAATGACGAAAGGTCAGTTTTTAAATGCCAATGAAATTGATGCAACGCAGTTATTCACGCAGCATCCTCCAAGATATACAGAAGCAAGTCTGGTTAAAAAACTGGAAGAACTTGGTATCGGTCGTCCGTCAACGTATGCCCCAATTATTTCTACTGTACAGAAAAGAGGCTATGTTGTAAATGAAGATCGACTTGGCACAAAACGCGATTATGATTTTATCGTACTGAAAGCAAAAAAGATTACTGAAAAAGTAATGTCACAAAATACAGGTCAGGAAAAATCAAAATTATTCCCGACTGACATTGGTGTTGTAGTGACAGATTTTCTGGTAGAAAACTTTGGTGATATCCTCGATTATAACTTTACAGCCAGTGTTGAACTTCAGTTTGATGAAATCGCACAGGGAAAAAAGGTTTGGAAAGACATGATCAAAAAATTCTACAAACCTTTCCACACACAAGTTGAAAAGACAATCAAAACAACCGGGAAAACGGTTGGAGAAAGAATTTTAGGTGTTGAACCCGGTACTGGCAAAAATATTTATGTGAAGATAGGCCGCTTTGGACCGATTGTTCAGATTGGTGAAAAGGATGATGAGAACAAACCTCGTTTTGCCGGATTGATGAAAGGACAAAGTATTGAGACCATCACTATGGCAGAAGCAATGGAGCTTTTCCGCCTCCCCCGTGATTTAGGTAAATATGAAGAAAAAGAAATGATCATTGGTGTCGGCAGATTTGGCCCTTATGTTCGTCATGGATCATTATTCTATTCTATTCCTAAAACCGATGATCCGCTTTCGATTACGATGGAACGGGCATTGGAAATCATGGCCGAGAAGAAGCAAAAAGATCTGGAAAAAAACATCAAGGAATTTGCTGAAAAGCCCGGTTTGAAAGTGTTGAAAGGACGTTGGGGTGCATACATTGCTTTCGAAGAAAAGAATTACCGCATTCCAAAAAACATGGATCCTAAGGCGCTCACGTTGGATGAATGCATGGTAATCATTCAGAGTGAATCGCAGAAAACGGGTTCTTCGGGTAAAAAGCCTTTTGCTAAAAAAACGGCTGAAAAGAAATCGGCACCTGCTAAAAAAACGGCAGCTAAAAAGGCTACAACGGCAAAAAAATCTACTACAAAAAAGACTTCTAAAAAATAAGCAGCACGCATATGGATATCTCGGTATACTTCGATCCGCTGGATGAAGAGCTCATCCGGGGCAATGATGACTATGTTGCGAACCAGCTTGGAACGCTGATACTTGCTTATAATGAAGAAGGAAAGTTCCCTGATCTGGAAACTGTAAAGATTGCTTTGATCGGTGTGAAGGAAGACCGAATGTCTATTGGAAATGCCGGAACAGCTGAGGCTCCCGATGAAATAAGGAAATATTTTTATCATCTTTTTCAGGGTCCGTATGACGTTCAGGTTGCAGACCTGGGAAATATCAAGCGTGGCTTTGAAGTAAATGACACTTATTTTGCTGTTACAAATGTTGTTGCCGAGCTCATACGAAATAATATATTGCCTGTTATAATTGGCGGAAGTCAGGATATCACCTTTGCGCACTACCGCGCTTATGAAGAACTTGGACAGATAATAAATATTGTTACCGTTGATTCCCATTTCGATATTGGAAAAGCAGAAAGAGAATTGAATTCCCGTTCTTATCTAAGTAAAATTATTTTAAGGCAGCCGAACTTTTTGTTTAACTACGCAAACATAGGCTACCAGACCTACTTCGCTGATCAGGAAGCCATCGAGCTGATGAACAGAATGTATTTTGATGTATTCCGCTTAGGTGAAGTCCGCTCTGAAATGGAAGAAGTGGAACCTATTGTTCGCAATGCCGATATGATTTCTTTTGATATTTCATCCATACGTCAGTCCGATGCTCCGGGCAATTGCAATGTTTCACCCAATGGTTTTTATGGTGAAGAAGCATGCCGTATCACGCGATATGCAGGCATCAGCGACAAAACTTCTTCGATCGGATTCTATGAAGTGAATCCTTCATCCGATGAGCGGGGGCAAACCAGTCACCTCACAGCTCAAATGATCTGGTATTTTATCGACGGTTATTATTCCAGGAAAAACGACTTCCCGATGAAGGATAAAAACAATTACATCAAATATCTTGTCAACTTGAGAAAACACGATAAAGAAATTGTTTTTTTTAAAAGTAAAAAAAGTGACCGCTGGTGGATGGAAGTCCCATGCCCTACGCACATGAGCCAATACGAGCGTCATCATCTGGTTCCATGCTCCTACTCTGATTATCAGACGGCATGCAACGAGGAAATGCCCGACAGGTGGTGGCAGGCTTACCAGAAATTTTCCTGAAAACGAGAAAATTTTCCTGAAAACAAACTTTTTTTCAAAAAAAAAGTAAAACCGAATACTATTTTCAATATTTTTTTCGTTAAATCATCAAATCCAATTAACAAAAACGTGTTAATAAATTTGGTTAATTTAAAAATAGTGTGTATTTTTATGCCCTCTTTGAAAAAAAAGCATTCAATAGAAAAACTAAAACCACTGAAGATGAAGAAATTATACATAGTTGTGTTGTTTACTTTGCTGGGTATGACCTCATTTGCTCAACAAGAGCCTCAGGTTAGCCACAATATGTTTAATCAATTGCTTATCAATCCTGGGTTTGCGGGTTCCAGCGGTATGAATTGCGCTACGGCAATTTATCGCAACCAGTGGACGGGTTTTGGTGGTGAGCCTAAAACCGGGATTTTTTCACTCGATTCTTATTGGAGCCGTTTTCAATTGGGAATGGGAATTTCTTTTTTAACAGATAACCTGGGTTTTGAAAAAAATATAGGTGTTAAAATTGATCTGGCCCGTCAGCAGGCATTTAGTTTTGGTACACTTGGTTTCGGTCTCCAGTTGGGGCTGCTGAACAAATCGATAGATTTTTCAAAATTTATTTATATCGATCAGGGCGATCCTCTGCTGACCAGCACTCAGGTTGAAAAAAACATGTTCGTTGATCTGGCACTTGGTTTTTTCCTTGCCGGTAAAGACGGTAAATATTATGCAGGTCTGTCATCTTCCCAGCTTATGGAAACCAAAGGTGATTATGGCATTACGCAAGCAACGCCTTCTTTAAAAAGACATTACTACATCACTGGCGGATATACCTTTTCTCCTGATCCTGCTATTGATATTAAGCCTTCTGCTTTAATAAAAACCGATGCTACTTCTCTTCAGTTCGATGTAAATGCATTGGCAGTGTTCAATAAACGTTTCTGGGGTGGTTTAAGCTATCGCCTGCAGGACGCTGTTGTAGTTCTTATTGGTGCGTACCCTTTTGATACAAACCCCTGGCTGAAACCGCTGAAATTTGGTTACTCCTATGATGTCACGACCTCTGATATCGGAAAAAGCAAACGCAGCAGTGGCAGCCATGAAGTAATGTTGGGATACTGCATTAAAGTAACAAGTGAACCGGAAAAAGGAAGTTATAAAAACACCCGGTTCTTATAATTATTTTTGAATTTTTGTAACCTGAAGAATAGTTGAGACGTTTAAAAGTTTGGTTCAAACCTGAAATTGACATGAAAAAAGTATTGCTTTTCTGCTTAATCGTTGCGGGCGCGTTGTTAAGCGGTTGCGGGAACTCTGGTAATGGCTACCTGATAGGTGCACAAGACCGAGAAGAATGGTACCAACCCGATCCTTTCGGAATGCTTTTCATTCCCATGGGTAGCTACAATATGGGTCCAAGTGACCAGGATGTAGCTTATTCTATGACTGCACAGTCCAAAACTGTTTCGGTGCAAGCATTCTGGATGGATGAAACAGAAATTACAAACAACGAATATCGTCAGTTTGTAGAATGGGTGAGAGACTCACTGGTTCACCGTATACTTGGTGAAGGTGACGAAGAACACCTTATTGCCGAAAATGAATATGGTGAAGCGCTGGATCCGCCAACCATTAACTGGAGAACCAGAATCCAGTGGGATGAACCCGAAGTGCGTGAAGCATTAGAAACCATGTACTATCCGGTGCATGAACGCTTCTATCGCAAAAGAGAGTTCGATACCCGTAAACTGATGTTCGAATACTACTGGATCGACTATAAAAAAGCTGCATCCAAAGCAAACCGTTTCGATTTTGAAACAGGTAAATATTTGAATGGAATTCCTGACCGCAGTGCATTCATTGTAAAAGATGTGTTAAACATTTATCCCGATACACTTTGCTGGGTACATGACTTTACCTATTCTTTCAATGAACCTATGACCAATGCATATTTCTGGCACCCCGCTTTTGACAATTATCCTGTTGTGGGTGTTACCTGGAAGCAGGCACGTGCTTTTTGCATTTGGCGTACACAGTTACTGAATACATTCTTATCTTCACGTGGCGAAACTACTGTTCAG
>JAZDMK010000326.1:0-2214 GCA_043800975.1 Bacteroidota bacterium
CGTTCATCAGAACAACTTCCTGACATGATCCATAAATAAGTCTGCTTTTCTGATTGGCGTCTGTCTGATGCCGGGAATATGATCGATCTGGCAAGATAAGCCTGAACAGTGATATCTTCGCCGCTTACCAAAAGATACGGATTGCGTTCCTCTTTAAGAAACTCATCTATGCGTGGCGTTTTTCCCGTGCGTTTTGCGCCGTGGTATTGCTGGCAAAATACAGAAAATCCAACCTCAAAAAAATGATCTCGGACTGCCTGTTAAGGAACTATACACAACCGCTGATTTATGCATACCAGCTGAAAGGACACTATTAAATGGAAGTGATCTTTTCCCCGACACCTCCAAGGTGTGTGACAATGTCCATGGTCAACTATTTCAAATGAGTTAATTTGTTTGACTGAAATGGCAGCATTATTATAGGGTATATTTGGATTCGTGTTGAATCTCGACTTATGCAAGCAACGGAAGCATAAATATTATGCAGCGGTGACTTCGAATGAAAGACCTCTGTGGATTACAAACTGCAAAGTTTTACGGCTTCCGGAGTGGTAAGAAGAGTGAATGATCCCTTTCGTATAGTCAAAGATCGCCGTACTCAAGAATATAATTAAGAATGGTTGACATTTCAAAGTGGATCACCTGCATAAACAGCTATGAACCACGACTGTCGACGTAACCGCTTAAAATTCACATAGGATATTGAAATACAGTTAAGAATCAGTACATTCTTCTGAAAAAATGTATCGGAAATCCGATTTAGCATCGGTACGGTATTTTGTTCCATATCATTCAAAATGGAGGGAAAGATATGGCCACAAAAAAAAGGTTTATGGTTTTTCTCGTTATTTTTGTTTGTAGTAATATCTGTGCCGGCAATGTCCATGCTGCATGGTCCAGTGACCCGACAGTAAACAATGCGATCTGCACAGAGGCGAATGAACAGCAACACCCCTCCATAATCAGCGACGGCAGCGGCGGTTCCATTATCACCTGGATGGATTTCCGCAACGGAAATTCGGACATCTATGCCCAGCGGATCAATGCGAGTGGAGTGGTTCAATGGACAGCAGACGGCGTTGCGATCTGTACAGAGCCACACGATCAGAACATTAACACGGATAAAACGGACAATAAATCCATCATAGTCAGCGACGGCAGCGGCGGGGCTATTATCACATGGGATGACGGCCGAAGCGGTGCATTCGGCATCTATGCCCAGCGGATAAATTCAAGCGGCGCAGTTCAATGGACAGCCAACGGCGTTGCGGTCAGTACAGCACTAAATAATCAGTATCTTCCCAAGATTACAAGCGATGGCAGCAGTGGAGCCATTATCACATGGTATGACGACCGTAACGTAAATTGGGATATCTATGCCCAGCGGATCAATGCCAACGGAACATTACCACAGGCAGCACCATCAGTTGCAACTCCAGTCCCAACTTTGAACGAATGGGGTATGATAATTTTCATGATCGCAGCCGGAGTTGCATCTTTATATTATTTGAAATACAGGAAAGAAACATAGCCAGATTCATGAACAACAAATAGAAGGCGGGGAAGCGTCCCCGCCTTTATTATAATTGAATTGACCTGTCAAATTCAAAATTACGGATTTGCCGACTGTACGATGCCACTAAAACGCAGAAAATCCCCAAGAAAACCACTCAGATTGGATAAAAAAGACGGCCTGAACATTCCACGTTTTGCCATCACCTATCTCATTCTAATGGGCGCATTTTTTATCATCATTGGTTTCGAACCCATCCTGAAACTGATAGATATCAACGGTCTTTACTCAGAGTCGATTGTCTGGATCACGGCCAAAATTTTATCCATTCTGGGCATTGCTGCCACTTGTAGGGGTTCAATCATCGATCTGTTTTCCATTTCACTGGATGTTAAATTCGGATGCAATGGCTTGGAGGCGGTCATGATCTATTCGGTTGCAGTCATCGCTTTTCCAGCTTCTTGGGGAAAAAAGCTTATCGGTATTGCAGCAGGTTTTTCAGTGATACAAATAGTGAACATCCTTCGTATTGTCGGTTTGGCTTATGCCTGTATCCATGCCAAAAACCTTTTTGAATACATCCATATATACATTGCACAGGGGATAATGATTGCCATTTCTCTGGGCGTTTTCTTCATCTACCTGAATTATGCAAAACCAATGAGAAAAATTGCTCCTTAAATCGATCGTCCTTAAAACCG
>JAZDMK010000337.1:0-33608 GCA_043800975.1 Bacteroidota bacterium
TTCGCCTTCAATACCTTTTGAAATCAGGTAATCAACAACAGACTGTGCACGACGTAATGAGAGTGTATCATTTGTCATTGGAATCGGACGGGAGTCAGTATGAGAACCCAATTCAATTACAATATTTGGGTTATCAATCAGTGTCTGATAAAGACCGTTCAAAGAATCCTGATACTGTGTTTGCAAAGTCCAATCACCAATTTTATAAAGGATATCAGGCAATACAATTGGAATTTTAGGAATAGGTTTCAACTGAAAGTCATGAACCAAATCTCTGCTCTGTTCAAATCCAACGGTTGATTCTTTTCCTTTAGCAGAGTAATAGCCTTCTTTAGAAGCTAACAAATCATACGAAGTATTAGGAAGGATTTGTTTGTTGCTGAAGAAATATCCACCTGTTACATCGGTTGTATCATAAATGATCGTTCCATCTGAACCAACACATTTAATAATAGCTCCTGTAATAATTTGTTTGGTACTATCATCGGTAACAACACCTTTCAAGGTAAAGAAAATTGGTGGAGTAGAGAAATACCAGATATCATCCGATCCTTTACCACCTTTACGGTTAGATGTGAAATAGCCTTCTTCGATAGATGCACCTTTAAATGTAATTCCGAAATCGTCTCCGGGAGAATTCATGGGGAACTTCATATTTTCCGGAGCTCCGAAAGAACCATCTGCTTTAGGTTCTGATTTGAAAATATCCATACCACCCATACCAAGATGATAATTGGACGAGAAGAAAAGCATTCCGTTATCATGAATGTACGGGAACATTTCATCACCTGCGGTATTGATAACAGGTCCTAGATTTTCAGGCTTTCCCCAGGGTTTATTTTTCTTGGTGCGTTTCACACACCAGACATCTTTACCGCCTTGTCCACCGGGCATATCAGATGCAAAATAAAGTGTCAGTTCATTGGATGAAATGGAGGGGTGTCCAAAAGTAAGAGCAGAAGAAGAAGTATCGTTATTTAACGTAATTAATTCAGGGAAGTCCCAGTTGGGTCCTTTTTTCTGCGCGAAATAAATCTGGCAACCCATTTTCTTTTTCTTCTCAACGCCACAACGTGTAAAGAAAAGACCGGAACCTTTATCATTCATGCTGGCTGCACCTTCATTAAATTTCGAACTGATCGGTTCAGGAAGAATTACGGGTGTGCTCCATTTGCCTTTCTTATCCTGTGTTACGAGAAAAAGATCGGTAAACTGCTGACCGGTACCTTCATCCAAATCTCCACCCATGGCGCCTTCACGTGCAGACGTAAAAATGAGGGATTTGTATTTTTTATCAGCATATGTAGGCGAGAAGTCCATTTCTTTTGAATTGAACTGCTTCATATTTTCAACAACATACCGCGTTGGGTTATCTTTCCACTTTTGAGCCAGTTCGCAGGACTTAGCGCCATTTTCACCCCGGGGATCGGATGGAACGGAGGTTTTGTATACATTGTACTGAATAATAGCTTCAGGATATTTTTCATTTACCTTGAGAGCATTTGCATAATAAAGCACAGCAAGGGGGTCATCATGCTTTTGACCAATTGCCTTCTTATACCATATTTCCTGCTGTTTGGGATCGTTCATGTAACGATAACATTCGGCTATACGGTACGTAAGCCTTGCTTTTTCGGGTTTGTTTTTCTTGATCTTGGTAATTGCAACTTTGTAACGATCAATTGCCAAAGCAAACTGTTGTAATTCGAAAGCCTCATCAGCTTCAGCAGACCAGTTTCTTTGAGCACTTGCATTCAGGGCAAATACCAGTGAAAAAAACACAACGGCAACAATTCTAGATAGTTTCATAGGTGTACTTTATTTCGCGCCCGCTAAAATAAACAATTCTTTAATAAAAAAATAAATTTTTTTGTATAAGATTTCAATAAACAACTGTTAATTGGCTCATTTTAAAGATTAAAATGAATCAGAATTATTTTTTTCGTCCTTTAAAACGGGAGAATCTTCTTTTTCGTTCACTTTCTCTGCTTCTTTATTGATTTCGTTTTTAATTTCATCAGCCTTCGAGTTAAATTCACGCATTCCTTTAGCGATACCTTTTGCAATTTGCGGAATTTTTTTGGGGCCAAAAAAAATCACCACTACCAGCAATACAAGAATCAGCTCAGAAGTACCAATATTCAAAAACAAAAGTGTATTCAACATAATTTGATAATCATTTTTCAAATGTAGTAAATTCAGAAATGATCTATAAAAAAAAAGGCTGTCCATTCGGGCAGCCTTTTCATAATTATCATTAAAATTATTTTTTTACTTTTTTACTTTCTTTAGCAAGCTTGCGTTTATCAAGCCATTTGATTGTATCATACGCAATCGGAGTAGCATTAAACACCGAAGAATATGTTCCAATAACAACACCAATAAGGAGAGCAAATGAGAATCCGCGGATCACTTCACCACCGAAGATAAACATAGCCAGCAATACCATAAAGGTAATACCGGATGTATTCAGTGTACGGCCCAGCGTGCTGTTGATAGCATCGTTCATATTGGAATGCATATCACGTTTGGGATACAGTTTAAGGTATTCCCTGATTCTGTCGAAGATAATAACGGAGTCCATGATAGAGTATCCAAGGATTGTCAGAATTGCAGCGATAAAGTGCTGATCTATATCCAAACTGAATGGAAGTATCCCATTAAATATTGAGAAAAGTGAGATCACAATAAATGTATCATGGAAGAGTGAAACCACGGCCCCCAATCCCCATTGCCACTTTTTAAATCGAATAGCAACGTAGACAAAAATAATTAACATAGAGAGCAATACTGCCATGAATGCTTTTTGCAGCAAACTGTATGCAATAGTAGGTTCAACTTTCTGTGAACTTAATTTACCCAAAACCTTATCTGCACTATGCGTTGAAAAATCACCATAGGAGATCGGAGTTTTGTAAAATTTCTTGACCCCTTCAAATAATTTTACTTCAACAGAAGAATCAGCTTTTGTTGTTCTTTCATCAATAAGATAAGAGGTGGTTATTTTAACCTGGTTCGAGGGACCAAAAATTTTCACTTCGGGTTCCTTGCCTCCAAATGGCGCTTTTAATGCCAAACGCAGATCATCTGTTTTAATATTCTGATCAAAACGAACAACATAAGAACGGCCTCCTAAAAAGTCGATACCACGACTCAGACCTTTTACACCTAGAGAAATACCGCCAGCGATCATCAGTATCAGTGAGAAAATATAAAATTTCTTTCGTAAGCCGATAAAATCGATTTTAGTATTTGTCAAAAAGTTTTTGGAGAAGTTATGCCATACATTAATTGTAATGTTGCGATCCAACATCCAAATAAATAACAATCTTGTAATGAAGATTGCACAGAACATAGAACTAACAACACCAATAATCAGAGTTGTTGCAAACCCCTGAACCGGACCGGAACCAAAATTATACAACACAATACCGATAAGGAGAGTTATAATGTTTGAGTCGATGATTGAAGAGTAAGCATGTTTGTATCCATCATCAATGGCAAGCCGCATTCCTTTCCCCGCTCGAATTTCCTCTCGTATACGTTCATAGATAATAACGTTTTTATCGACGTCCATACCCAGCGTAAGTACGATACCAGCAATACCAGGCAGTGTAAGTACTGCACCGAGTGAAGCAAGAATACCGAATACAAAAAACATGTTAACAAACAAAGCAACGTTTGCAACAAGACCTGCTCTGTTATAATAAAGGAACATGTAAAGCATCGTCAGTAAAAACGCTGCAATAAATGACCACATACCTGCATTAATTGCTTCCTGACCCAGTGTGGGACCAACAATAGCTTCTTCAACAATACGGGCCGGTGCAGGCAGTTTACCTGTTTTCAAAACGTTTGCTAAATCTTTTCCTTCTTCAATAGTGAATGTTCCTGTAATCGACGAGCGTCCGTTAGGAATTTCATCATTTACCCTTGGATACGAATACACATAATTATCAAGTACAATAGCAATGCATTTACCAATGTTGTCACCCGTAAGTTTTTTCCAGCGGGTTGCACCTTCGGAATTCATTGTCATGCTAACTTCCACAGAATTATTCTGTCCGTAATCCTGACGAGCATCAACAACAACATCACCTTCCAGTGCAGCTTTGCCATCGCGTGAATCCACTTTTAAAGCAACCAGCTCGAGGAACTCACCATTCTTATCCATGGGCTTTACAGTCCACGCAAATCTTAATGATTTGGGGAATAACTGCTGAACCTGCTTCATAGCGAGGTACCGGTTAACTTTGCCTGTATCTTTAATCGCTACATAACCACAAACAGGACCTTCGGAATATTTGTAATTACCTTTTTCATCCTGCTGGAAAGCGGGTTGCAATATGGCAAACAAAGGGTTCTCCTTAGCATATTCTTCTTTTGTCTGGTCCTTGGCATTTTTCTTTTTCTTAGCTGTATCAGTTTTGGCAGAAGCAGCTTTTAAAGAATCTTCTTTTTTCTTTTTAACAGTATCCAGCTTTGCAGTAGTAGTATCGGTTTTTACTTTTGCAGTAGTATCGGTTGCAGAAAGAAGTTTAATCAACTTGGTATTTGCTTGTTCCAGGAAAGGATAAACTTCAGCAAACTCGAATGTTTTCTGAAACTCCAGTTTCGCGGTTCCCTGTAATATTTTTCTGACACGTTCAGGATCCTTAACACCCGGCAATTCAACCATGATGCGATTTGAGGAAGCCAGCTTCTGAATGTTCGGCTGGGTCACACCAAATTTATCAATACGGGTACGCAGTATATTAAATGTGCGATCGAATGCTGCATCGGTTTCTTCACGGATAATTTTCAAAACCTGATCATCCGGCGTATTAAAATTAATTTTTTCCTTCAGGTCAACCGTGCTGAATATAGCAGCCAGCCTTGCCTTGGGGTCAATTTCCTTGAATGCTTTACCGAAAAGAGTAACAAAATCCTCCGAACTTGTTTTGTGCATTTCATTAGCACGGCGGATTGCTTTGTTGAAAGTACTGTCCGTACTGTTGTTGCTCATGGCACGGATAATATCCACAACAGAAACTTCCAGCGTAACGTTCATACCGCCTTTTAAGTCGAGACCAAGATTGAGTTCTCTTTCTTTACATTCTTTATAGGTATACTTTCTGATTAAGATGTTGTATACCGGAGTTGTTGACATGGAATCAAGAAATTCCCGTTCACGCACACCCGAAAGAGAATCAAAATAGAATCTTTCTTTCTGGGCATCTCCTTTAGCCATTTTTTTGGCTTGCGCCATCACTTCAGGACTATTGGCATATTCTAAAGCCCTACGTTCAACATTATTTGTAACCAGTGTAAATGATAACTGATAAACACAAATTAATGCCATCAAAATTGCAAACAGCCTGATCGCTCCTTTATTCTGCATAACAATACGTTGTTAAATAAAAACTTACTTTTTAAATGAACCCGCAAATATAGAACAACATTTTTAATTAACACCAAATTCATTCACCTTTTGTAGAAAAAAAACCGGAACTCTTGCAGCATGTGTAGTTTACCTGAATAAAAAAAACTACTTTTGTATTTATGAAAATGAAGTTCATATTAGTAATTCTCTCTTTTATTTCGGGAGGTACACTTGCCCAGACACCTGATTATGCGTTCACATTTCGTGACAGTATTCCTGTTATCAATCTGAACAGCGACACATTTTCAAATGCTTGGCAGGGCGGGATCAACTTCTGCCAGTATAATTCAATTGATATAAATCTTGACGGAATTCCCGATCTGGTTACGTTCGACAGAAGCGGAAACAGGCTTGGCACATTTATTAATAACGGACAGCCTCAGAATAATTATCATTATGATCCATCCTACATTTCTCTTTTCCCCAAAATGCATGACTGGATGCTCATCGAAGATTATAATGGCGATGGAAAGCAAGATATTTTCACCTATTCATCTGGCGGCACTTCAATATTTAAAAACGTTTCCACACTTGCTGGCGGCCTGAAATTCACACTGGTTTGTTACGTTCTTAATTCATGGATGGGCGGTCCGCAACCTATCAATCTTTATATAAATTCCGTTGATATACCAGCAATCACCGATATAGATCATGATGGAGATTTGGATATTCTTACTTTCGGTCCTTTGGGATCATATCTTCAGTATCACCGGAACCAATCGGTTGAATTGTATGGAAATCGTGATAGTCTTGATTTTATTCTGGAAGAAAACTGCTGGGGTGATTTTGCAGAAAGCGCTTCTTCAAACACATTAACTTTAGGTATCACTTGCCCCTTGTTTGTTTTCTCAGAAAATGAGAATGAAAAATCAAAACCTAAACATACCGGTTCTACCATGCTGGCGCTTGATTTAGACAATGACTTTGATAAAGATTTAATTATCGGAGATGTTTCCTATTCTAATCTCGTTGCTTTATATAATGGAGGTGACACTACATACGCGTTGGGCACATCGCAAGATACTTTGTTTCCAGTTTATAATACTTCTATTGACATTAGTTCATTTCCTGCTGTATTCTCACTCGATCTGAACAATGATGGAGTCCGCGACCTGGTTGCTGCTCCCAATGATCAACTGGTTTCTGAAAACCAGTGCCGATCCTGGTATTTTAAAAACAATGGAAGTAACGAAGCTCCTGTATATAATTTACAAACCAAAAATTTCATGAAAGAAAGTCTGATCGATTTGGGAGAAGGAGCCTTTCCTGTTTTTTTTGATTATAACAATGATTCCCTGATGGATATTGTTGTTTCAAACAATGGTTACTGGATGTATTCCTGGGATTCGATCGGAAATGTTTATTCAAAATACCGCAGCCAACTGGCTCTTTTTAAAAATACCGGAACCAAGACACAGCCCGCCTTTGCTTTGATTGATACGAATTATGCCAATATAGCATCACTGAATATCACGGCTGCATATCCTTCATTCGGTGATCTTGATAATGACGGTGCTTTCGAAATGATAGTTGGGAATAGTGATGGGAAACTCTATTTTTATGAAAATACGGCAGGTGCAGGAAATCCAGCAACTTTTACCCTTGCTCAATCTTCATGGATGAATATTGATGTTGGAAAATTCAGCACTCCGCAATTAATTGACATTGATCGGGACGGATTGCTGGAACTTATATGCGGCGAACGCAGCGGAAAACTTTTCTATTTCGATAATACAGGAACCCTGTCCAGTCCTTTGTTCAGTTCTTCGCCCACAAACAGCAGTTTCGGGAATGTAAATGTTACCGATTATTCCCTTTCAAATTACGGATATTCTGCACCTTGTTTTTTTGATGACAACGGCGATTTCCGCTTGTTTTCGGGCAGCTACGCAGGAAGGGTTTATTATTATAAAAATATTGACGGGAACCTGAACGGAAGTTTTACCAAAGTTGATACTTCATTTGGAGGAATCTCCGAAGGGATGCGCTCGGCGGTTTCACTTTATAACATTAATAATGATTCTTACATGGATATGGTCATTGGAAATTACGCAGGTGGAATTTCCTTTTATAAAGGAATACTTCCTGAAGTGGGAATTGATGATCAACAAAGCAATTCGAATGATTTATTGTTTCAAGTTTATCCTAATCCTGCCAACAACAGGGTTACTATTTCGTTGAACGATCAGAAAAGCAAAGGAGCGTTGGTACAAATTTTCAATATTTCCGGAATGCTTGTCTATTCAGCATTTTCAGATGAACAATCTTTTTCACTATCCATCGAAAATTTTGAATCCGGATTGTATTTAGTAAATGTAATTTGTTCGAACAGCTATGGAACACGCAGACTTTCGATCACGCATTAATTAATAACGAAGCGTTAATCCTGCCGTTTTATAATCAATAGTTGCTTCATATTTTCTCAGAATATCGCCACCGATAATCCCATCCACCTGCCTGATTCCAATCATTTCAAAGGCACGGTTTACATGAGACAGATCAAGAAAAACAGTTTTTAATTTTAAAATTTCAAGTTTACCCAACTTCAGAGAATCTACAACTGCAATATGGCTTTCCATAGAATCGGCACCGATTCCCATTGTAACTTCGGGATTAACAGTTAGCGAATCTTCATTCATTAATTCTTCACCACGAACTTTATCAAAAACAGTTTTTGAAGCACCGGTATCAACGAGCATATTTACAGAATGTCCATTCATCTTTGCTTTGATAAAAATGTGGTATCCGATTTTCTCAATTTTACGAATGCGTAATGGTATAATTATTTTGCGTTTTCTTTTCATCTTCAATTTCAGTTTTTCATGCATTAAAATTATGCGTTTTATTTGAGCGGTTCTCTTTTACCCAGAATTTCAAATTTTCTAATCAGTTGCTCACCGTCAGTATCGACAAGAATCAGCACATGTTCCCCTTTTTCCGGCTGAAGTCCCATTTGATGAAAGCCGGTTGTTGCACCCAGAAACTGATTATCCAGATGCCAATATATGACTGCATCTTCATTTCGATGTGCTACCTGAAAGACAACTTTACCGGGCGTTCCATCCAGTTCAACCGGGATATAAATTTTACTTAAATCCTTGGGATAAATTAAATCCATGTGCTGCACATTGCCTGTACCTGTTTCACAATCCTTACGGAATGGCGGAAGAGCTCTGTAAAAGGGATTCTTCGATTTAAAATACCATTCCATGACCGGTGGTAAAACAAACCATTTCAGGTGCTGCATATTTTCAACCGATTCGCAATCGCTGTTCACACGCCACATTCCCGTCTTATCAAGGTGAACAATTTGATGATACGGACAAGGACCCACCTTAACTGCATTTTTCTGTGCCCAGATTGTATCCACAAATTCGCAAACAGGCGTCGCTTTAAAGCCACTATACCGGCATACAGCAACCTGCTCCATATTATCATAGGGTTGCGAAAACCAACCCGTGGGTCGCAAAATTCTAAACACATCAAACAAAACGGGTGCTGCTGTTGCAACACCTGTCAGTCCCGGCCTTCCTTCACCATCTGCATTTCCTACCCACACAGCAACCACATACTGTGGGTTAACACCAATGGCCCAGCCATCACGGAAGCCAAAGCTGGTACCGGTTTTCCATGCAATACGTGCAGATGAAGAAAACTGCTGCCACTCGAAATCCTCATCCGGACGAGCCACTTCGACCATCGCATCAAAAGTCAGCCATGCAGAACCCGGGCTGAATATGGGTTGCGTGCCATCACCCTGCTTTGAAGGCTCATATGTTTTTTCACTTAAATAATTTAAAGGCCGCCAGTCATTTTCATTCACACCTCCATTCCTGAGAAAGTACATATTCAGCATACGCGCCATGGAGGCATATACACCTGAAATATCCCATAGCGTTCCTTCTGCACCACCTAGTATCAAAGACAATCCGTAATGTGAAGCCGGTTTATCAATCGTTGTCAATCCCAGTTTTTTTAGTAGATGATGAAACTTTTCAATTCCAAATTCCTGCAGCATTTTAACAGCTGGTACATTGAGTGAACGAGCCAAAGCGCGGGATGCATGTATTGCACCATCATATTGCAGGTTATAATTTTCAGGTTGATAGCTCCCAATTTGAGTCGGAACATCGGGCACTAAAGTTTTTGGCGTTATCAAACCATCATCCAGCATTGCAGCGTACAGAAAGGGCTTCAGAATACTTCCCGTGCTGCGTGGTGCAATATTTACATCGACATAGGATGCATTCGCAGGATCTTTATCGCTCGTGTTACCAACGTACGCCAGCACATTTCCGGTTTTTACTTCTGCAACAATAACTGAAATATTATTAATATCATTTGCTTTTAATCGCTGGTGATGCCGCTCAACAATGTCCGTTACCTGCTGCTGCATATCTGACGAAAGAGTTGTCTGAACAATTTGTCCTTTATGGCCTTCTTTCATGGCCCGGTCAGTCATATGCGAAGCAATTGACGGCATTGGAAAGGGCTTTCCGGGAAGCGGTTCGGCTTTTGAAAGTTCTAAAGTAATGGCATCCATCGCTCCTACTTCATACAAACGCTCCAGCAAATGATTTCGCTTTCTTAAAAGACGCGCCGAATTTTTGCCTGGATAAATCAGCGAAGGACTATTCGGCAAAATAGCAAGCGTTGCGGATTCCGCCCATGATAATCGATCGGGACTTCGCCCGAAGTACCGCCAGGAAGCGGCTTCGAGCCCCACAACATTTCCTCCGAAGGGTGCATTGGCAGCATACATAGCCAGAATTTCATCTTTTGTATAGGTCAATTCCAGTCGCGTTGCAAGCGTTACTTCAATCATTTTTTCAAAAACATTTCTGGACTTTCCCTTGCGCATAATGCGTATAAGCTGCATTGTTATAGTGCTTCCACCACTTTTCACTTCACGCGAAGTTATGTTTTGCCACATCGCTCGTGCAAATGCAAACGGATTAAAACCAAAGTGGCTGTAGTAATCGCGGTCTTCAAACTGTATCAGCGCCAGCTTATATTTAAACGGAATCAGGCCTCTGTTTGGAAAACGCCATTGTCCGTCATCCGCAATGCGCGCACCAATCAGCGCTTTATCTTTATCAAGTAATATTGTTGAAAGCGGATCTTTAAAAAGTGGACGCGGCAATGAAAAGAAGAGATACCAAAAGATCAAAACAAAAAAAACAGAAACAAAAATCCCTTTCCTCGTCTTAAAAAAACGAAGTTTCTTTAATAAAAACTCTCTTGATAAATATTCCTTCACGCGCATGAAAAGAAAGCGCAGGCAAAAGCCTGCGCTTATTCATTTATAATCCTGGAATTACTTCCACCCATTTACCCGGCACACGGGCATTAATGGTTGCATCATACATTGCTTCTGCGTAGAACGTAGGCAAGTAGTACCTTCCGCAATAACTTGCATTCAGAAGCACACGGTAAGTTTTGCTGACATTGGCAGGAATATTTACATAGGTGTAAACTCTATCATCCCTGAAGTCCTGATATTGATAATCAGACATACTTAAACGAGCACCCGACTCATCCATGCGTGTATTGTGAATTTCCCAACCGGAAGGGAAAACCATGGACAAAGCCACTTGCTTCAAGTCACCTCGGGTTCCGGGATTGCTCAGTGTAACTTCAGCAATAAAATCAGTACCCTGTGCCAGCTTCACTGGATCTACGGCAGCACCTTTCAGGTTCGTGAATTTTACAACCAGCTTCATGTTGTTTTGAGCTGCCGTGTTATCACCAATTTGAGGAATTCCTTCAATAATAACACGGGCATACAATATCGACTTCCCTTCATTCTTGACTGTTACTTTTCCTTTAGCAGCCGATCCTGCAAGCTTCATATCCGATTCAGAAATATACTTTCGAACATTTGCACTGACTGAATTTCCTTTATTTATTTTGTATGAATATTTCACTTCAGGCGAAAGCCCGCTTCCATTCAGGTATTTCGAAATTGCAAGTAAACTATATGCTGTTGTTTGTGTACTCATCCACGCATCCGCACTGAGTGCTGCCGACACTTCACGCACTAGCGGAGCTGCTTTTGCACGCATGTTCATAAGACTGAGTGCTTCCACAATCATGGATTTATCACGGTAATCAGAACCATATGTGTTGTACAATTCCCGATAAGGAGTTATTGTTGTAGGTGCTGATGCAGCCAGTTTTTTGGCAACCTCAACCTGTCCGGCTAAATAGTAAGCCACCGCCAGTCGCCACTTTGCAGCGGGCGACAGTGTTTTCAATTCACGCAGCCGGTTCATGGAACCCATATCGGGAGCCTTTGCCAATGCCAGCGTGTACAGGCGATATGCCTGAACCAGATCCGAATTATAATACATCGAATTATACGGAGCCCAAACAGCAGCGCGGTTTTTCTGATAGCGCTTCCATGGCTCTAAAAATCCTACAGGCATGGAATAACCTTTGAATGAAGCTTCCAGCATAAAATGTCCGGCATAGCTAGTGCCCCATTCATCTGCATCGTACATGCCTGGCCAGTACGCCAATCCACCGCTCTTCGTCTGGAATGATTTGATACGAGCCATGGCAGCTTTGATGTTCTTTTCAGTTTTCGCTTTTACTTCTTTTGATAAATCAAGTAAATCGGCTAGATACAACTGCGGGAAAGCCGCTGATGTGGTCTGTTCAATGCAGCCATGCGGATAATCAATCAGGTATTTAAGTCGTTGCTCCAGATTAATGGGTGGACAAGAGGAAACTTCCAATGTACCTTTATTGGTACCGGCCATTCCTACAGGTGCATAATCCAGTGTTACTGTTTCACCAGGTTTAATAATCGTTTCAACAACATCGGTTACTTTCGGATTCGGATTTCTCACGTCAATTTCAATGGCTTGCGTAGCTTTTTCATTACCCGATGTAGCAACAATAAAAATCTTTCCAATACCCAGTTGGGGTTTTACCTTCATGTTGAATTCAACAATTTCATCCCCCACTTTATTAAACTTCAGACTTCTCTTGTTAGATCCATCAATAGTGATGAGGTTATTTGTCGTAATGGAAATATTTACATTCTTCACATGTTTTTCCATTGCAAAAACATCAACGGGAAGTTTGAATGTCTCACCCGGACCGATGACTCTGGGCAAAGTTCCCAGTACCATCAATGGTTTGCGAACAGCTACTGTTTTATCTTCTGATCCGTAAGCACCGTCCTGACCGGCTATCACCATGATTCGGACTGATCCGACATATTGCGGCATTTTGAAAGTATGCGACATCGTTTGCCCTTTCTTTAATGCAAAAGGACCAAAAAATTTCACCATGGGCTTGAAGCGGTTTGCTTTCATGCCACCTTTACTACCGCTGGCTTCATCACCACCCCCGATACTCAGGATGCGTTCCAGATCACCACCGTAAGCACCCATCACATAATCATACAAATCCCATGTCTTCACACCCAAGGCTTCTCTTGCATAGAAAGTTTTCCACGGGTCTGGGGTTTCAAAACGAGTAAGGTCAAGGATTCCTTCATCAACAACCGCCAAAGTATAAGTCATGGCTTTTCCGTTTTCTTCTTTTACAGAAATGGTAGTATTCTCCTCCGGCCTGATTACATCTTTCGAAATAATTACAGGACGCAAATGTGTATTTGGATCTTCCACAAAAACAGGAACCACACCATACAAACGAATCGGGAGATCATTGGCTACCTGTCCATGTGGTTGTAATAGCGATACATGAACATATACATTGGGTGCCATCTCTCCTTTTACTTCAAATGAAAATTCAGATGTTCCTTTTTTTGTTTCGATCCAGTAAGATTCTAAAACACGTGAACCTGTTTCGACACTAACCAAAGCACGTCCGTTTTCTGCAGTAGGAATTGTAATTTTAACTTCATCTCCTACTTTGTATTTTTCTTTATCAGTAGCAAGTTGCAGCATGCTGGCAGTTTTCGCAAACTCTTCGCGGTCGCGGCTGTACCATGATGGCCAGTCAACATAAATAACTTTTCCGGTTGAGTGTCCGCTTGCAACATCGGTAACACGCACCATATAACGACCCCAATCGGGATAGTTCACGCGGAATTTGTAGTTTGCTTTTCCGTTCACTGTTGTTAATTCTTGAGCAGCTACTGGCTGATTATAAACTGAACCAACATAGTTTGCAAGATAATCGTCGGAGCTATCCCACCACCATTTCCAGGAAACTTTATATACTTCCACTTTCACTTTTGCAGAAGGCAACGGACGACCATTTGCATCAAGATTTACAATCTGCATCAGATGATTTGTATCTGTAACCAGCATTCCTGAATAGCGGTCACCCTTCGGTGTCATAAGACCTACAAACGAATTATAAGGATAATAAGGAAGGCTGAAACGATCAACGCTGAATGCGCCACTCTCTTCAAAGACGCGGGTTTCGAAGCTTGCCTTCAGCATACCCGGCGCTGATTTATTGGTATTGATTTCAGCTGAGAAAGCCGCTTTGCCGTTATCATCGAGATTGCCCTGGTACAGCATCTGGCTTTCACTTCCGAAAGTTCTAGATGGATCATCAAAGACAAAATCTTTATATCCCTTAAAAGTGGTTTCCATTTCTGTGAGGGTAACAAAAATGTCGGTCTTCAGTTTTCTTGCGACCGCACCATGCAACCATTTCACATCCATGATTCCTTTTACACCAGCAGCTTTTGATAATTTCTGCGCACCAAAATCAAGGGCAATTTTTAAGCGATTGGGGATAATAGTTTCGATTTTTAATTCTTTCGCAAACACACTGCTTCCTACTTTCACACGTGCCATCCAGTTTCCTGTCGGTGCATTGGCATCTGTAACAGTTGAGAAATTATAAAAACCATTGACAGAATTATTTTTCACAACATGCTTCACAACCTGTCCCTGCGGGTTCAGCAGTTCAAATACGACAGGATGTTTTTCTGGTATTTTTTTCTCTTTGTCTTCAAGAATAAATGTGATGAACAAAGAATCACCGGGACGCCAGACGCCACGTTCACCATAAATAAATCCCTTCACGCCTTTGTTTACGGATTCTCCGGCAACATCAAACATACTCAATGAAAGTGAGGAACCATCGTCCAGACGGAGATAGCCGCGCTGCTTACCTTTTTTAGCAATTAATAAATAAGGAGATTTGCGAAGCTTGGTATTTGCCATTCCCTCACCATCTGTTGTGAGGGATGCCATCTTCTGCTGTTGAAAATCCAGCAACTCGAGTGTAACACCACTCATCGGTTTTGTATCGCGAATATCCGTAACATAAAAATTCATTGTTCCGTCACTGCCACGCTTTGTAATGATTCCGATATCAGAAGCAAGAATATTTCTGCTAACCGTTTTGCTTGAATAATAGGCAGCGTTGCAAGGATTATCACGATCGTACCAATTGTAATCTCCATCATAATAATAATCGGAATAGTAAGAATCATCATAGCTGTAATCGCTATAATAACCGTAGGAATCCTGTGCATCATCTTCCGAATTTTCCTGCATGTCAGTTTCCGGCTCTGCAGTAGGTTCATTGCTATCACAGGGATACAAAGAATATTTTTTACTAAAACTGATACTCACTTTGTAAATCGCACCGGGTTCTGCATTGATCAGGTCAGCCAGATCCAGTGAAAAACGATTCCACTGCCCATAGTTTGTAACACCTGTGAGAGGTACTGTTTTATTTAATACTACTTTTCCTACACGATAGAGTTCACGGTCATCTCCAAGCTTATTCACTTGTAAAAACTGAGCAACATTATCTTCAAAAATCTTAACGATCTTCACATCAACCGCACGCAGATTAACGGCTTCGAAAGGGAAGATAAGTCCGTTTGAACTAGGAAGAATATTTCCTTTGCCGAGTAAACGCACGGCTGGCTTCACATCTTCAAATTTTATCTGTTGGGATAGATATTTTCCAAGTTGCTTTCCTTTTACATTTTTAATTGAAGAGACAACTGTAGCGAGCATGTTCCCTGTCTGAGGGGATGCAGGAAACACGCGTATTTCGTTATCTTCAATAAAGAATTTCAATCCGGTCAGTTTTCCGATATGCACCAATCCATCCAAAACCTGATCAGGCATAAGGGGATCTGTAAACTGCAAAACAACAAACTGGTCGGGAGCCTGTTCAACCTTTGCACGAACCATCTTAAATGTATTCAGTGAAAAAATCTGTACTTCCTGATCGCCCTTTTTATTACAATCTATAGAACTTCCGTTCCATTCAAGATCAACATGTGAATCAGACGTAGTGCGCCTTACACTGTCAACCCTGAATTGATGAGTACGCTTGTCTTCATTGTGAATCCATGTAATCTTGAGATTTTTATTATCCTGTGTTGCAGTAAGTGTTTTTTCAAGATCTTTTGAATCGGCAGCATCTGCAGTATGAAGCACGCCAATAATACGATTCAGCGAAAGATTATTATTGTTGTATGGTTTAATGTTTTCTACCTCTACTTCTATTCCCTGATATTGGGTACGGAAATCAAATTCAAACGTACTCAGGCTGTCGGGCACATCAATTAGCTTGCTCAATTTAAAACTTGCTTTGTATTTCTGCCCAGCAGGAAGCTTTTTATCCGGCTTGAATTCGATGGTTCTTGCATCCAACCATTTTGTTTTTCCTTTGATGGATGGCGTAAAATCAAAAAGTTCCATACGCATGGCAGAGTTCATCACTGCAGAATCTGCAAAATCAGTTGTCATGCGAATTTTAATCGTTGATTCTGTAGAAATAGTTCCTGCAGAATAGGCTGCCACATACTCACGAAAAGAGATTTTATTGGCATGTTTGCTTCCACCTGCTTCACGAATGATCAGGATCATAGCAGCAAGAATAAGGGCAGCGCCCCCGATGGTCAGGATAATTTTGTTCCGGTTCATTGGTTCTTTGTTTCGGTTTAGGATTGGAACGTAAATTTAGCTTTTTTTTGATTTAATTGTTAATGTGTATAAATATTTTAGAAAGTTTTTTTTATGCTGTATAAAACCTCAAAAAGTACAAAACCAAACTTTTTCGAAAATGATTTCATATTTTGTATTTTTGCATATATTTTTATACAATGAACCGCATTCTATTCTTTTCCATTATCCTACTTGCATCATCATTACGTCTGTCAGCACAGGAGCCCGATACACTGATCACAGAAATCAACACGCAAATGCCCGGCGCTTCCTGGAAATTTTCTTTTATACATCTTACTGATGTTCACATAGGCGATGGAGTAAAAAGTGATGATTACGGCACATACAGCTATTACGACAACACCGATCCTTCCGATGCAGGCCTTCCGCTTTCCATCCTACGAAATGTGATGCATTGGATCAACTTGCATGCAGTTGATGAAAAAATAAAATTCGTAATGATTACTGGTGATATGACGGAAAGCGGCGAACGATCGGAGCTATATCGTTTTCGAGAAGTGATGGACTCGCTGTTAGTTCCTTATATCCCAATGATGGGCAACCATGACACATGGCCAAATGCTTTGCTTTTTGAAGCACCTTATCCGACAGGAGATTCTTTAATCAACACCATTTTTTTAAATTGCTTTTCATCCAATGCATCTCTCCTTCCCGCATGGAACAACGGAACCCGGCTGACACATGTATGGAACCCAGAATTCAGTTGTGCTTCATTTTTTCAGAACTATCGTTTCAGTTTGGGTAGCTACGATTTTGTTTGTACTGATTTTAATACGCGCGAACCTGCCTCAGGTGTTTACCCCGGAGCCATGCCCTATGCGAATATCAATAATTATCCTGGTGGTTCTTGGCCATGGCTGAAGAATCAACTTGCTTCTGCCACTGAAACGAATAATACATTTATCTTCACACATTACCCTTTGTCGCAAAAGCCTTCTGCTATTGCCAGTTGTTATAATGCCACTGCATACGACAGCATTACTAGTTACGCATATAACTACAGAAATCATCTGGCAGCCTGGCTTTCCGGTCATCTTCACAATGATTCTGTTTATTCTGTAATTGCTCCGGGCCTCACTCCCTCTGTTTGCACACAGTATGAAACTGCCGCCAACAGTGTTAATCCGGGTGGTCACTTCCGGATTGTACGCGTTTGGGATACCCTAAATGTGAATGCAGCTCCTTCTTTGGAAGTCAATAATTTCAATCCGCAAGTCTTTCCAAATCCGGCAAACGACGAACTTTACATAAGTGTTATTCCCGACAACTATTCTGTATCTGAATTTGAAATTCTGGATATCACCGGTAAAGTAATCTTCAATGAAAAAATAATTAATTCTTCAAACCGGCCTGTAATAAACATCTCCAGACTTGAAAAAGGAATTTACATTCTGCGAATAAAACTAGAAGATCAGATAATTTGCAGAAAATTTGTAAAGCAATAGATTACGGAACAATCGGAAACTTTACGACCAGATTTTTCTCCGGATTAATGAAGCAATTCTTAACGGTACAATTCACAAAATTCTGCTTTGTGAGCATGGGTTCTGGAAGAGTAATATTTAATGAATTTTTTCCACGCGATGGAATACGAATGGCTGTTGTTGTATAATCACACAGTAAATCAAAAGGAATATCCGATTTATTCTCCAACGAAAGCGAAAAATACTCTCCGTTGCGTTTTAAATCTGTAACAATAACACTTGCGTAATACAGCGAAGCTAGCCATTCCTGTTTTCCATAAAGATTATCCCGCTGCCACACAACCGTTCGTCCTGCAAACAAGGCTGCTTTAATCGAATTTTCTGTCAGGCTGTCTGCAAACACAAGCGTCATTGGGCGATGCCCACCGGCGCTTATTCTCCATTCACTCTCCGTGCTTTTGTGAACATCGGAATTGCCGATAATTGTTTTATTATTATCGAGACACCAGTTAAAAACAATGGGGTAATAATCTACATCGTTCACGATCTCCATCGCATCCAACAGATTATCTTCAATCATTTTTTTATGTACACTGTACATTCTAACTGAATCGTGGATTTGAGACTTCCAGGCCGGATGATTCCACTGTATATAAGCACCTTGTTTTCGCGCTTCATGTATGGCATTCAAAAAACGCCAGCGTTTTAATTTGTTGATATTAGTTAAAAACAAAGCGTTGAAATGCCCGGGTGGCATAGTGCGCGTAATTTCAGTTCCACGAATTAAAATCACGCCGGAATCACGGGATGTCTTTAAAGCTCTGTTGAACGGGCGGTTCAAATCACCACCAAAAAAGGTACGCAACAACTGAAATTCTAAATGATCCGTAATTGCAATTGCATCTATGCCTTCTCGCTTTGCTTCATTCACGCGCTCTTCCGGTGTTACCTTCCCATCCGAATAAATGGTGTGCATATGAAAATCACACTTCAGCGTTTTGAATCCTTCTATGTCGGGTATCAGCAGCTTCTGGCCAACTGTCTGTGAAAAGCCAAAAAAGGCAAATTGAAATACAACGAAAAGCAAAAATGTTTTTTTCATCAAAAGTTCGGCTTTAGGCCATAGGTCTTATAAAACTCATCGATGTAGTTGACTGCCTCATCAGCTGTATCAACAAGTTTGTAAAGAAACATATCTTCAGGACTGATGTTTCCACGCTCAAGCATTACATTTTTAATCCAGTCCAGAAGACCATTCCAATATTCTTTTCCAACCATTACAATCGGGAATTTGGCAATTTTTTTAGTTTGAATTAAGGTGATGGCTTCAAACAATTCATCCAGCGTACCAAAGCCGCCGGGCATGGCAATAAAGCCCTGCGAGTATTTCATGAACATCACTTTTCGGATGAAGAAATAATGGAAAGTAACCACTTTGTCTCTTTCAATATATGGATTCGCCGATTGCTCGAATTCCAATTCTATATTAAGACCCGCCGAATGCCCCATGTTCTCAAAAGCACCTTTGTTACCTGCTTCCATGATTCCCGGTCCACCGCCGGTGATTACACCGAATCCTTTTTCAGTCAGTTTTTTTCCGATTTCTTCAGCCAGCAGATAATACTTATCCGTAGGATGTGTTCTTGCAGAGCCAAATATCGTGACACAAGGACCGATCTTGGAAAGCTTTTCAAAACCATCAACTAACTCAGATAACATTCTGAATACTGACCAGGAATCATTACTCTTCTGTTCACTCCACGTCTTGCTAACAAAAGCATCCCGGATTTTATCTTCTTCATTCATTGCCATAACTTCTCATTTTAAGTAAAACAAAAATATGAAATTTGTTGTTAAATCAAAATCTTTTTACCACAGATAACACAGATTTACACAAATTCAATGCATGCTGAATATTGATTTTTATTTTATTTCAGCAGAGTCACTTTTTGTGTATTTTCTATATTTCAGAGAAGGTGAAATCAATTTTTCTCCGATTCCCAATGCATTCCACATCGCATTCACTTCATCAATTGTCTTCTTTTGAAACACAAAGGTCGCAGTATTTAAGAATCATCCTAGTATCCAGAAGTACAAAAAAGTCATAAATCAATAAACAATAATGTCGCTTAAAACTGTAATATCAATGGTAAAGCTTTATCCTTGGAAAGGGCTATTACAAATAACCTGTTTTTTGAAAAAGGGTAAACCACAAAATTCTCGAGTTTAATTTTACCCGGATCCAGTTTTTCAGAAACTAAATCCTGATAAACCATGTCTTCACCAATTTTTGATAAAAATAAAAAGTTTTTCTTGTCAGGACGGAAGGATACATTTCCTCCTGTAGAACGGAATAAATACATCTTTTTATCAAATCTCTTCATCGCTGTCAATACAAATCTGTCATCTTCAAGATCAATCAAATGAAAGACATGTTTGCCATCTGATCCTACCTGAAGCAAAAAGGATTTTTTTATTACTGCAGGCGACATTCTAGGATCTATCACTTGACAAAGTAAAATAAAAGAATTCTCGTTCCAGAAATAGTCAGAAATCTGCAAGAATTTTATACCATCATTCATTCCAAGAGCAGAAAGCAAATCAGCCCCGAACCTGTAGTCAGTATTCATATTTATTGTAAAATTTTCAATATCGATTCCAATCAATTGAATTCCCTTTGTAATTTCATTCTGATCGGTTTCGGGTTTCTTGTCATTATAGGCAATATAAACAGCCAGTCTTTTCTGATCCTCAGATATCTCAGTAACCAATGCATAAGGATTCGATACATTGAGTTTAATTTCTTCTGTTATTGGCACTTCGTCCTTTACAGGATATTTAGTAAATGTAATAGGAGTTTGGCGGGTAACTGTAATAAGCGAACCATCATTTAAAAGAAAGAAATCCCATAAGGGAAATATTTCAAACTTCGTAGGAGGAATTTTTTCAAAATTAATTTCTCTAACTACTTTGAAATCTTCCGTTGAGTATATCGTACAAGTTTCATTACTCATTACTGAAATAAATTTTCCATTTTCAGAATTCGTTATATGGAAAAATGATTCCTTCCCTTTTCCTTTTTCGATTTCTAAACTTATTTTATTAATTAGCTTGCAATCCTCAGAGTACTTTTCTACTGTGAATTTCCCCGAATAATATTCATTATAGTTAAACTTTGAATCAGCCCAATTCTGATTATATCCTACAAAAAAATTCTTTGTATCCGAATCTCCGAAAAGGAGTCCTGATTGAGCACCCAACCCTGTTGTAAAGCACAATTTACGTTTCTGAATATCAAAAGACTTTGAAAGTTTACTTATTTTCCCATCATCAGAAACCATATATTTAACAACACTGACTTCACTAGCATCGAGCATTGTTTCATACTTTAAATTTAAGAAAGTGTACTCCTCGGATGTTTTAAATAAAGGATATAGCCAACCTTTCAACTGTTCAATTTCTCCTTTAAAAAAAGTTTGTCCCTGCAAAGAAGTACAGGTTACCATTAATAAAAAAAGGTTTCTCAATTTCATGCCCTAAAAAATTTGTTATTGATAGTTAACACAAATTTACTTAAAATTTTTACCACACAAATCAGCAGATTTCAGGATTATAACAAACGACTATAATTCTGCTCTGTCACTCAAACAATATTTCATATACTTTAATGAGGGAGAAGGAAGCATTTCTTCTATATCAAGACTATCCCACATTTTGTCTACCTCACTTATTGTGCCCAGCGAAGATACAACCGGATTCGGCCAGGGACGTTTGAATCCATCGTGTTTTTCCGTTTTAACAGTGCTGTCCATGGAAAGGAATTTACTTTTTGCATCCGGGAAGAAAACGTCGCGTGTTGGATCGGCGTGGTTGGCAGCAATCCATGCAAGATCTGCAGGATCAGGAATGCCTTCATTATCGTCGATGTAAATGACAATCTTCATACCTGCGGCAAGTTGTGAACTACGCAGTTCTTCGTCCAGCAGACGCATGCTTCTCTTTTTATTTACTCCCAGCACAAGAAAAGGAAAGCCCTGCTGTGCATAGGAAAGATCAACCGATACGATTTCGGGAAATGAATCTTTTATTTCATCCGCTGAAGGTATATTAAATAGTATTTCCGCTTCTTCTTCTTCGGGAAGGGCTGTTGTTGCATCGATGCCGAGTTTTCCGCCATAGGCGAAATGTTGTGCAGCATGATCCAACACATCGAGCGGACCAGTGGAAATAATTCTACGTGACGTGCTGAAATGCTTTGCCACCGCCTCGGCTACCGCGTGAAACGATCGTATGTTCACCCCTTCATCCACAACGATCATGAATTTGTTGAACATCATCTGTCCGGCACCCCACAATGCATTCATCACTTTGAAAGCTTGTCCGGGAAATGATTTATTAATGCTGACAAGAATGATATTATGAAACACACCTTCGGGCGGCATATACATATCAATCATTTCAGGAACCATGGCCATGCGGATGGGTGTGAGAAAAACTCTCTCCGTGGCCAGTCCGATGTATGCATCTTCCTGCGGGGGAATTCCCACAATCGTTGCGGGGTACACCGCATCTTTACGGTGTGTGATGCAGGTAACATGAAACACGGGATACTTATCGGGGAGCGAATAAAAACCGGTATGATCGCCGAAAGGACCTTCGGTAACGAAAACCTCATTCGGTTCGATGTAGCCCTCAATCACAAAATCTGCATCGGCGGGAACTTCGATATCCTGCGTCAGGCATTTGACAAGTGTTACGGGTTTCTTGCGGATGAAGCCGGATAGAATGTGTTCTTCAACACCATCGGGTAGCGGGGCCGTAGCAACATAGGTATGCACGGGATCTCCACCGAGTGTGACCGCGACGGGCATTCTTCTTCCTATCTTTTTGTATTCGTCGAAATGAGCGGCACCGCCTTTGTGCATATGCCAATGCATTCCTGTGGTTGTGTCACTCATCACCTGCATGCGGTACATTCCGGTGTTGCGTATTCCTGAAAGAGGCGATTTTGTATGGACACAGGGCAATGTAATGAAACGACCTGCATCATGGGGCCAGCACTGGAGAATGGGTAGTGCTGAGAGCTTTGGATTTTCCATCACCACTTCCTGACAAGGTGCTTTGCGGGTGCTTACTTTGGGAAAGAATTTGGCCAATGCAGCCAGAGACGGGAGGGTAGCTATTTTGCCGAAAATGTTTTTATCCTTTATTTGCGTAATCGTCTGAAAGATATGCTGCATGCGCTCTCCGAGCTCATCGAAATGTTCGACACCTAATGCAAGTTTCATTCTTTCTTCGGAAGCAAATGCATTCATAAGCAGAGGAAATGCAGTGCCGTTGTTTTCAAACAGGATAGCCTTGCCATTGTTTTTAACGCAGCGGTCGGCAATTTCAGCAGCTTGCAGCACAGGATCGATGGGCGCTTTCACGCGCGTGAGCAGGCCTTTTTTATCGAGTATTTCGGTGAAGTTTTTCAATTAAAGCAGATGGAATTAACAACTGCAAACTTATTAAATTATCAAATAGCAGAATGATGTTTTAAAATTCATACTCTTATTACATCTGAATATCACAGCCCGCGGAGCGTGTAGCGTAAATATTACCCGTAAGCTGAGTATTTTAAGCTTAGTCTGGAGACTAAGCTTAACGATTTATTTAGATTTCATTGGGCGGACGGGAGATGTATTGAGGCGGATACTAACTTTGAAGAGGCGGGTTCCTATTTTGACGAGGCGGATGGAAGATGTATTGAGGCGGACGCTAACTTTGAACAGGCAGACAAGAATATTGATAAGGCGGGTTCCTGTTTTGACGAGGCGGACGGGAATTTTATCCAGGCGGGTAGTTGTATTGAAAGAGCGGACACCCACTTTTAAATGGCAGATCGGTGAATTTATAAAGCAATCGCATATTCACTTTTTGCAGGTAAGAGTTTTCTTTTTACAGGTGCTCATATTCTTTTTACAGGTGTATGTTTTCTTTTTGCAGGCGCAAGTATTCTTTTTGCAGGTAAGAGTTTTCTTTTTACAGGTTCGTGATTTCTTTTTGAAGATCAAAAATTTCCATGATGCAGGCGTGAGTTTTCTTTTTGCAGGTGCTCATATTCTTTTTACAGGTGTATGTTTTCTTTTTGCAGGTTCAATAATTCCTTTTGGAGTTTCTTCTTTTCTTTATGAAGGTGCTATTATTCCTTTTTCAGGGAGAGGAATTCTTTTTGATATACGTAGTATGCCCGCATCAATACGTCGTACCTACGGCACTTTCATTTCATTTTTTTATTTGGTTGTTACCAATACGCCGTCCCTAGCGGGACTTTGGTGTGGCTTCAACAATCAGTTATCAGAATTCAGTAATCAGTAATACAATTTGCGGTTTGGAAAGCCGAGGACTTCAGCGGACAGCCCGATTCGCCTCAGGCGAAGGTGCCCAAAAACTAATAACTGAATAACCTATAACTAAATTTGAATTTACTACATTTGTCTTTTACAAAACCCAATGCCCGGCTGGACAAACAAAATACTGGAGATTGATTTATCGGCACGTACGTTCAACACAATTGAACTGCCGGAAGCGATTTATTTGCGGTACATTGGCGGGAAAGGATTGGCCGGATATTTTCTAAAACCCTTTATACATCACCCTTATGATGCCCCGGAAATGCCGTTACTTTTTTTCACAGGGCCGCTGGTGGGAACTGCATCACCTACATCCGGACGGATGACAATTTCTTCACGGTCGCCACTGACGGGGACTGTAGGCGACACATCGGTGGGCGGAAAGCTGGGAACACAAATTAAGAAAGCAGGATGGGACGGCATTATCATACGCGGGAAGAGCGATGCAGTTTGCGGAATTGTTATCAACAACCAAAATGTAAGCTTTGAAAATGCAAGTAAATTTCTCGATAAAGAAATCGGGGAAGTGATTCGTGCATTACCTTCAGAAGGATCTGTAGCCCTTACGGGTCCTGCTGCCGACAACGGAGTACTCTTTGCCAACATTTGCATAGACGGACATTTTTTTGCCGGGCGCAACGGTCTGGGCTGCGTGATGAGTGCGAAGAACCTGAAGTATGTGCGCGTGATAGGTAACGGAAAAATTGAAGTTGCCGATAAAGAAGAAATTGAAAAAGCAAGAGAAGAAATTTTCCGACTTGTAGCTGCATCACCCATTCTGAAAGGCGAAATGGGAATCGGCGAATATGGCACAGGTGCACTTTACGACCTGATGACGAACCGGCGCATGATGCCCACGCAGAATTTCAAACTCACCTGGTTTGAAGCAGCAGCAGGCCTTAACGCACATCACTATAAAACAAAATATAAGACGCACAAGGCCGGGTGCCAGGGTTGTCATATCTTCTGTAAAAAAATCGGAGAAGACGGACGCGTGATGCCGGAGTTTGAAACCATGTCGCACTTCACGGCTTTACTTGATAATACAGACTCGGAAGTAGTCGTAGAAGCCAACCAACTTTGTAATGAGCTTGGCATGGATACAATTTCAGCCGCCGCTACGCTTGCCTGTTATTCCGAAATTGAAAATAAAACCATCGCTGCTGACAATATTTGCAACCTGCTCAAAGATATTGCGTGGTCGAGGAAAGCGGGTGCGGAACTAAAATTGGGTGCACATCAATACGCATTATTAAAAGGAAAAGGTGAAACTTCGATTACAGTAAAAGGGTTGGAACTTCCGGGCTATGATCCGCGCGGGGCCTATGGAATGTCGCTGGCGTATGCAACATCAACCCGGGGCGGATGTCATTTGCGGGCCTACCCTATTGCACATGAAATATTACGAAAGCCTGTTTCAACCGATCGATTTTCATTCAGCGGAAAGGCGCGTATCATTAAGCTAAACGAAGATATGAACGCCATGGTGGATTCGCTGACCGCCTGTAAATTTATTTTCTTTGCCGCTACATTGGAAGAATATGCACGAATGCTGACGGGCGTTACCGGAATTTCACACACAGGACTGGAACTTTTAAAAACCGGCGAACGAATTTTTTATAACGATCGCATCATGAATGCCATCAATGGATTCAGAGCAAAGGACGATGATTTGCCCGCACGCTTTTTTAATGAAAGTGGTAGCAGCGGAGAAGGAATCGAAGTGCATGCGATCGACAGAATCGATTTTTTGCATGCCCGCGCAAACTATTATAAAATCAGAGGACTTAGCGAGGATGGCTATCCTTTGAAAAGCAAATGCGAAGAGCTTGAACTGGAATGGAACGGCTGATCAGAAAATATATCGACAAACTGGAAGTGCAGGGAATCTGCGATGCGGGAGATGCACTTATGGGTGGCGTGGATGCGGATATTGTGTGGAGTCGTGAAGGAACAGAAATTCCGGTTCTTAAGGAAGTATTGCAGGCACTGCCTATCAACAGTATTTTATATTCTCAACCTGCGGAACCTTACCGCTCCCTCATAAATTTTCTTGCCAATCATTCCTGCGATGAAGAAAATGTAATACGACCAGAAGATACGGAAACACGCACTTTCCTGCATGATATTCCGGTTGTGGATTCACTTGATGCAAAACAAATCATTGAAAAATTAAAGAAACGCAAAACGGTTATCATTAAAAATCACGGACTGATCAGTTTCGGCATCGTAAGTCCTGAGCAGGCATTCATCACATACAGTTCAGTTTGTTTTTCGTGCTTCGTGAAGTTTTTTGTGGATTATTATTTTAAGAAGTTAACAAAGCAACCCATTTCTGAGGAAGAGCAGAGCATACTGCAGCAAGCGATACAGATGTACGGCAATTTCATCAGTTCGTTTTCTAATACACCTACATTCAAAGGCCCGTTTATGGAATCAGAAACTATAATCCGCGCAATGGCTGAAGCGGGGCGGCTTACAATTGCCTCACGCATGGTTGATTCCTTTTTTGGAAATATTTCATACAAGAGTGATGATACGCTTTTCATCAGCCAGACGGGATCTTCGATGGATGAACTGGAAGGATACATTGATCCCTGCCCTACTGATAACAGCGCCACCATTGCCATTACTGCATCCAGCGAGTACACGGCACACAAAAGCATTTATGCTTTGTGCGACAGCAAAGCCATATTACACGGTCATCCTAAATTCTCTGTTATTCTTTCGATGATGTGTGAAAAAACGGATTGTGAGACAAAAGGTAAATGTCATATCCACTGTAAAGAAAAAAGGATGATTGAGGACATTCAAGTAGTTCCCGGCGAAGTGGGAACAGGCCCTACCGGTCTTTCCAACACACTGCCTCCCGCATTAAAAGATCATAGGGGGGTGATTGTTTACGGGCACGGATTATTTACAAAAGGGAAAGTTGATTTTAATGATGCGTTTGCAACACTTGTTGATGTTGAGAGAATGTGTTATGAAAAATATTTAGAAATCATTAACTGATTTGTTTCGTTAGTCAAAGACTCACCCAAACACAGTACTCCACAGCAGCATGATGTTTAATCCGGCGACAATGGCGGCAATACCTATAAGGATGATGGTAATGAAATGAGAGTTTACGTATTTACCCATTACCTTTTTGGAAGAGGTGAGCCAAACCTGTAGGCCGACTGTGAAAGGAAGCTGAATGCTTAGTACCATCTGCGATACGAGCAATCCCGTAAAAGGATCGGGAATAAAAAAGATGATTCCCAACGCGAGAAACAGCACGCCACCTGCTCCCCAGCGCGAATGGTTGTCATCGAGATCAAAAGGCTCGCCCCAAAAGCCGGCAAAGATGGAACCACCGGCCATAGCGGCTGTTATGGCAGAAGCAATACCGGCAAGCAGAAGAGCGACAGCGAACACATTGGATGCATTGGCTCCGAGCAGTGGCTCAAGCATGCGGTTGGCCACTTCCAGGTTATCGACTGCACCGCTGTGGCCGAAAAACAAAACGGCAGCCAGCAGTATCATCGCAGAGTTGATGGCCCATCCAACGACCATGGAAAAAATAGTATCAGCAAATTCGAAACGCAGTTGTTTGCGGATTACCTTGTCATCTTCAAGATTCCACTTGCGGCTCTGAATGATTTCGGAGTGAAGAAAAAGATTGTGGGGCATGACAACAGCGCCCAGCACGCTTAGGATAATGAGACCGGATTCATTTGGAAAATCGGGTGTTACCCAAGCAGGAAGAGCCTGCTCCCAGTCTATATCGACGAGTGAAAGTTCGTAAATAAAAGAAATTCCGATGAGTGAAACGAATCCGATTATCCACTTTTCGATGCTTTTGTAGGAATGGGAGAACAGAAGAAAAGCCACAAAAATTGCAGAGAGAATAGCACCCAATGCAATGGGAATTCCAAATAACATTTTAAGTGCGATGGCAGCTCCGAGCAATTCAGCCAAAGCAGTGGAAATGGCTGCCAGAAAGGCAAGCGTGAGCATAGGACGGGAACCCCATTTGGGAGTATGCAGGGTTGCCGCTTCGGCAAGGCAGAGCCCTGAGGCGATTCCGAGATGCGCCACATTGTGCTGAAGAACAATAAGCATGATGGTGCTTAAGGTAACCATCCACAGGAGCGAGTATCCGAAGGTGGAGCCTGCAGCGATGTTGGATGCCCAGTTTCCGGGATCAATGAAACCGACGGTTACCAGAAGTCCGGGCCCGATGTATTTGAACAGATCGAGTGCGCCGAGGCGGGGTTTGTGGCCTTCGGAACTGAACCAGCGTTTGAGGAGGGTTTTCACGTTGTAAAAGTAGGAAAATTTCGGCCGACTTAATGATAATATCATCCCTTCGGGATTTCATCTTTAGTAATTATTTGTTACATTTGTTTTCCCTCATTCACAAAACTAAAATTTATGAAACGCATTCTTGTTACCCTCTTTATTGTTATCATCACAACCAGCAGCGCATTTAGCAACGACATCTGGTCGAAGCTGGCGGGACCCTACGGTTCCAGTGTAAGTGCGATGATTTATCACAACGGAAATTATTTCATCAGCAGCAGTCTGAACCAGAGCTATGGCGGCGTGTGGAAATCGACCAACGGCAGTTCATGGACAGATGTGAGTGCAGGCCTCCCGATTCCACGTGCGCATTCGTTTGCGCAGAACGGAAGCACACTGTATGCTTCCAGCGATACCAATGTAATGATGACAACCAATGGAGGAACGACATGGACCGACATTTCTGGAAACCTTCCTATCTGGTCGTTTCCGCAGGAAATGATTTTTTACAACGGAATTCTATTCTGTGCTGTTTGGCAAAGTGCCGGCTATCACGAAGTATTTTATACCAGCAACAATGGTACGACCTGGACAACCACAGGTTTTACGATGGCCAACGGAATTCAGGATTTTTCTAACTGGGGCAGTGAATTATGGGCAGCTACAGCAAACGGTATATACCTCTCTACTGACAATGGTTTAACATGGAATTCACAGAGCACAAACATTCCTTTTGCAGCTAGTTGTTATTCGATTGTAGCTCATGGAGACACGCTGTATGCAGGAACCTCATACGGAATGTATCTTACTACAAACGGGGGCGCGCTCTGGATGCCAGCCACAAATGGCCTGCCATCTTCCACCTGTTATGGAAACGACTTTGTTATTCTGGGAAATATAGTTTATGCAGGAACAACCATTGACGGCGTTTACCAGACTATTCTCGGAACAAACAACTGGTCAAAAACCGGAACTGGAATTCCGAATTATACTTTTGTGAACTGCATGGCCAGCAACGGAACCGCACTGGCTGCAGGCTCTTACGAAGGTTTTCTGTATAACAATCCAGCAGGAGGTACTTGGACTCTTTCAAATAACGGAATCACCAGCGCTTATGTACGCTGTGTTTATACGGAAGGAAACGTAATTCTTGCAGGTTGCTATTATGGAATGCAGCGCTCCACCGACGGAGGAAATACCTGGTCGCAGGTTACGCTTCCCGCTTCCACCTATGTCAGTAAATTCATAAAATCGGGCGCCTCGCTTTTCGCATGTACGAATAGTGGCATATACTCATCTGCCAATATTGGAAGCACCTGGACACTTTCGAACACAGGATTTTCAGGAACACCCTATTGCATTGCTTTTAATGGTGTGAAATATTTTGCAGGCGGTAGCGGCGGATTGTTTTCTGCAATTCCCGGTAACAACTGGACTGCTGTAAGTGGGCCGTGGTCGAGTATTTATGGGATCGCTGTAAATGGCGCACAAATTTATGTGAGCGCCGGAAATAAGATTTACAGAAGTGATGACGGTGGCGTAAACTGGGCAGACGACAGCAACGGGATCCCCGCCTCGAATCCTTACCTCATGGACATCACTGTAAATGACGGATGCGTGTTTGTTTCCTCTGGATATGGCGTGTACCGCAAGCTGCCCTATGCCACTACATGGACCAGCGGAACCGGCACCAAGCCCTATTATGCAGACGACCTAATCACCTCGGGACGGATGCTTATTGCAACAGCCAGTTCGGATGTATATATTTCCGATGACAATGCAAAGACTTGGCATTACTGGAACGAAGGTTTTGATTCTTATATCGGCAGCAAGTTCAGAATGTGTGCAGACGCTATGACTTTGTATGCGGGGACCGAACAAGGTGGTACATGGAAACGATCACTTGTCCCTGAAATTTATACACAACCCATCAGCGGTGCGCCTTTCTGCGCCAGCGGAACATTCAATGTGAACTTCACGAGCAGTGCGACTTTCAATGCGGGAAACAAATTTATTGTGCAACTCAGTGATTCTGCCGGACACTTTAGTAATCCGCTGAAACTGGATTCTATCACAGCCACAACACCTGCACCCATTGTCGTTACAATTCCTTCCAATGTGCCGGAAGGACTGCATTACAGAGTGCGTGTGGTATCGACAAATCCTTTCGTAATCAGTGAAGATAACGGAACTGATCTGATCATTTATTCTAAGCTTGCGATACAGTTGCAGCCAGCCAATCAGAATACCTGCGCTGGTGCAGGAAGCGGATTTTACTGTGGAGCTACCGGAAGCGGCATCACGTATCAGTGGCAAATGGACAGTGGTGGTGGTTTCTCAAATCTTTCGAACAACGCAACTTACCAGGGAGTGAATGAAGAAATTCTTTTAATTTCAAATGTTACTATCGGAATGAACGGATATAAATACCGTTGTTATCTCACAGGAAACTGCCCACCTTCATTAACATCAAACTTCGGAACGCTTAATGTGGGTGCTGCTCCTATTGTTAACACACAACCTGCCAACCAAACTGTTTGCAGCACTTCAGCCACTTTTTTTAACGTCAGTGCAACAGGTAGCGGACTAACCTATAGATGGCAATTGGATAATGGAAGCGGGATGTTTTCTGACCTTTCCAACGGCGCACCCTATTCAGGTGTGACTACAAACACACTGAGTATTTCTTCAGCAACTGCTACGATGAATGGATATCAATATCGTTGTTTACTTTCCGGATGTATGCCTACAGATGAGGCTTTGCTCACAGTCAGTGGTACAGCAACCGTTTTAAATACCGTTCAAAATGTTACAGTTTGCAATGGTGGCACGGCAAGTTATACAGTAAGTGTACCCGGCGCCAACATAGGTTATCAGTGGGAAGAAGACAATGGTGGTGGATTTGTTTCCATAATCAATGGTGGAATTTATAGCGGAGCAAATTCGAAAACATTAACGCTGACAAATGTTACAGCAGGCATGAGCGGTTACCAGTACCGATGTCAGACTTCAGCATTGTGCGCTCCTACAACATCGCTGAGCAATGCGGCAACACTTACCATTGGAGCCCCTCCTTCCATTTCCATGCAGCCTGTTAACACATCTTCCTGCGCACAGAACGATGTGATTTTCCGTGTTACAGCAAGTGGCACTCCGCTATCCTATCAGTGGATGGGGAATAGCGGCAGTGGCTGGAATTATCTTGTCAATATTCCGCCATTCAGCGGTGTAAATAACGATACGCTTTTCATAGACACTGTGAGCACCTCACTCAACGGAATGCGCTTCCGCTGCAGAATATCCTCCTGTACACTATCGGATAGTGCAACACTGACAGTAAATGCAACACCGAGTGTGACACTGTCTTCATTCCCGATTCTCTGTCATGATGATCCTGCATTAATATTAAGTCAGGGCTCACCTTCGGGCGGAACGTACTACGGAACGGGCATTTCAACAAATATGTTTTATCCATCGGTTACCGGACCCGGCACATTTCCCATCACCTATTATTATACAAACGGATCAGGGTGTACATCTTCGGCCACTCAAAGCATCACCGTTACCTATTGCACTACTGACGGTGAAATCATCACAGGCATTGAGGATGGAATACTTTTATATCCCAATCCGGCGAGCCAGTCAATCACTGTTGAAAGAATAATTTCAACGGATGATGCTGAACTTTTCATCATTAATTCGATTGGAGAAATTGTAGTCAGACAAAAAATAAATAAAGCGGAAAGCAAAGCTGTGATCAATGTTTCATCAATGCCCGCTGGAATTTATTTTGTACGGACAGGGAAATATTCCGGGAGGTTTGTAAAATCAAACTAAAGCATTGCATAAAAAAAGCCTGCAAACGCAGGCTTTTTTTAATACCATTTTAAATTCTCACACCCACCACAAGTACATCATCATACTGTTCGCCTTTTCCCTTCCAGTTTTCAAAAATTTCTGAGAGTTTTTGTTTTTGTTCGGCCATTGTCAAGTGATGGATTTCAAGCAATGTCTGGCGGAAACGTTTCGACAAAAACTTCTTTCGTTCAGGGCCACCCACCTGATCTACATATCCGTCAGAAAACAAATACACCAGATCACCAATTTCAATGGGAACTTCCTCATGAATATATTCTTTAAAATCTTCTGTAAAGGCAGCTCCTATCGGATGACTGTGCGGCTTAAACTGCAGCACTTCGTTGTTACGAATAATGTACATCGGATTGTGTACACCGACAAACTGCATCACCATTTTATCGCGGTTCAATGAACACAAAGCAAGGTCCATGCTGTCTCGAATATCAACATCATCATCACCACTGCCGGAATATCCCAGTGTTGAAATAAGTTCAGAACTCAGGTGATTTAAAATAGAACCTGCGTCTGTTAACTTCTTTTCATTGATAGCCTGACTCAATATATTATGGCCTACTATACTCATTAGCGCACCCGGAACACCATGACCCGTGCAGTCGACAGAAGCAAATAGAATTTTATTATCCTTTTTTTCGACCCAATAAAAATCTCCGCTGACCATTTCTTTGGGACGGAACAAAACAAAATTATCTTCAAGTACAGAATCAATAAATGCATCGGATGGAAGAATTGCATTCTGAATTTTTCGCGCATAGCGGATGCTATCCATGATCTGGCGGTTCTTGTCTTCAATTTCCGCTTTTTGTGCAGCCAGAATTTTGTTCGCTTTCTTTTTAATCTGATAACTGCGATACATGTAAAATGCAAGCAGAAGCATCAGGACTAGTCCGCCCAGTGCGGAATACAAAAAGATTCGCTGGCGTTTCAATTCTGCCTGACGTGCAATTTCACGTTGTTTTTCTTCAAATATTCGCTGTTGTTGTTTCTTGTCAAACTCATACTGCATTTCGGTTTGCGCAAGCTTACGTGAATTTTCTTCATTATACAAAGTATCATGAAGAGAAATGTAATTGGATAAATATCCAAATGCGTTTGTATAATCTTTATTCTTTTCACAACTCTGCGAAAGGCTCTTATAAATATTCATTAACTCGTATCTAGCTCCTGCGTTTTTTGCCAGCGCAAGTGCTTTCATACTGAATTCTATTGCCTGCTTATATTGCCCTTTTTCATGCAGCACACTTCCGATGTTATTCAGGCACACCGATTGTGATTTCTGATC
>JAZDMK010000006.1:0-71775 GCA_043800975.1 Bacteroidota bacterium
AATTCAGGGCATTGATTGTCACAAAAAACCTTTTGTGTTTTAAAAAATTCGATCGGGAGAAAGGGTATTTGTGAAAGCTGTGTTACACTAGCGGGATTGATTGCCAGATGTGCCATATAGGCCTGGTAGATTTTGTTTTCGGAGGCCTGTTTTCTGAACAGTTGCAGGGCTTCCCGTTCAAAATCTACGGACGAAAGAATATTCACAAAATTGTAGCCCTTTGTATTCACGGATAAAAGTTAATTTTCTTATCTTTGTAAAGATGATTTTCCGTTCAAAGATAAAACTATTTGCAGCCTGTATGATTCCGCTTCTGCTTTTTTCGTGCAAGAAGAAAGAGGAATATCCTATTGAGCCCGCCATTACGTTTAAAAGTTTTACAAAAATTGCAACGGCCAATGGAATTGACAACAAAGGTATACTCACGCTGACCTTCACTGACGGTGACGGCGATCTGGGCCTTTCGCAGGATGATACCACCGGTAATTTTGCTCCGGGAGCGGAGTATTATTACAACTTTTTCATTAAGTATTATGAAAAGCAAAAAGGAGTGATGACCGAAATCGTACTTCCTTTTACCAACAACGCCCGCATACCGATTCTAAGAAACAGAAATAAAAATAATGCAGCCTTAAAAGGTGATATTGCGATTGAACTTTTTATCAATAATCCTTTCTCTGCATATGACACCATTCAATACGAATGTTACATTGTCGACCGGGCCTTGCACAAAAGCAATGCTGTGAAGACGGATGAGATAATTATTGATAAGCACTGATAACGGACTTATCATTAAAATTTTTACATTGAGTTTTCTTGAAACTTAGAAAGAAATAATTCCAAATTGGTTTTGTATTCGAGTTCAATAACATTGCCTCTTCCAAATCTAACAGAATTGATCAGAATTTGATCCTTGGAAAAAATAAAAGTAACTTGTTTGTTGCGCCACAAATCGGATGTTACATTAAGCATTATTTTTTAATTTTCTGTTCCAATTCTTTGATCTGTTTTTTAACTTCTTCAACTAGAGCACTTGAGTTCTGTTCTTGATTTTGTTCTTTAATAACCTTTAAAAACATTGAATAATCTTGTAATGCCAATTCATAATTTTTGATTGAACTAAATAAAAATGCCCTTTGAACATATACAAGAGCATATTCAGGATTATTTTTAATACATGAATCAAGTTCTTTTAAAGCAAGATCATTTTTCCCTTGTTTCATCAATATCACAGATTTGCTCAAATATGGTTCAGGAACAAATTTGTTTATCTCTATAGTTTTATCTAAATAAAAAAAAGCGTTACTAATGTCGTTTAACCTTGAAAATGCATATCCTAATTCGCTATATGCCATACCATTTTTACCAGTTCCACAGTTTCCAGTTGAATCTATTTTAATTGCTTTTTTGAGAGGTTTAATTGCTTTATTAAATTCGTTATTTCCAATATACGAATACCCTTTGTCATAGTAAGGCTTGGCTTTCAGTTGTTGTTTGGAAACTAATATCATTTTCCTGTTACCTAGGTCAGGTTTATAGGTTATTTGCTTTACATCAGAAGAGTCATTAACTTGCCCTTGAGCATTTGAAGTAAACAAGAAGCATATTAAAACTGATATTGTAATTGTTCTCATAAATACTTTTGTTAATTCAGTGCAAATTAATAGCATTGATAAAGGTCGGTTTTTAACCCAACAATACTACTCATTTATTTTATTATTTACAAATTTTAAACTAAGAGTTATGATTACAGATAATTCTGCTTCGGACTATAGGTGATTGACGCTCACCCTCTCACTAGTTCGCTAATTGAAATAATTTGAGTTCCGATTTTTTAATACCCATTCGAGTTTCCCTACTAGTAGGGAAAAGATTAATGTGAACTCAAATTATTTCGAAACTATCCGCATCCAACCCCACCGGAAAAGTGGTTCTCAGGTTTTTCAATTCTTCGCAAGATAATGAGTGCGTTTCTACAGATGCTTTTCCACTTTCGAAAGTGGAAAACACAAATCCTTTAGGAGAAACAAGGGCTGATTCGCCGTTGTATTCAAAGCCTTGTCCGTCGTGGCCGACACGATTCACACCGGCTACATAAGAAATATTTTCGAGTGCGCGGGCCAGCAGCAGCTTGCTCCACGCATGCACACGCACCGAGGGCCAGTTGGCAACATAAATCAGTAAATCGTAATCGTAGGCATTATTTTTAAAACAGTTGCGGCTCCAGACCGGGAAGCGCAGATCGTAACAAATGAGCGGGAGAATTTTCCATCCTTTGATTTCAGGAAATATTTTTTTCTTCCCGTCGCTGTAACACTTGTGTTCGCCGGCCATACGGAAGAGGTGGCGCTTGTCGTAAAAGTGAAAAGTGCTGTCGGGATTCACCCACAAAAGGCGGTTGAAATACTTTCCATTTTCTTCAATCACAATGCTTCCGCACAAAACAGAATTTAATTTTTGTGCCTGCGTCTGCATCCAGGTGAATGTGATTCCATTCATCTTTTCGGCCACAGCAGCGGGATTCATAGTAAAGCCCGTGGTAAACATTTCGGGAAGAATCACAAGATCCTGCTTGTCACAAAGGGGTTGTAAAATATTTTCAAAATGAGAATGGTTGGCCCGAACATTTTCCCAGGCCAGCTCTGTCTGAACCAAAGAGATCGTCAGATCTTGCATAGGCGTTCGATTGCTTTTTCAAGCGTTTCATCCGATTTAGCAAAACAAAAACGGAGTACTTTATTTTCTACATTTTTATGATAAAAAACAGAAATTGGTATGGTGGCAACACCATGTTCGCGCGTCAGCCTTTCAGCAAAGGCAACTTCTGCTTCATCACTGATATTTTTGTAATTTAAAAGCTGAAAATAACTTCCGGAAGAAGGAATGCAGGTGAAGCGTGTTTTTTTGACAAGCTTCAGAAATTTATCTCTTCTTTCCTGATACATTTCGGCAACGCCATCGAGCGCTTCGGGCTTTTGCATGTATTCGGCCATGGCATACTGAACGGCAGAATTGACACAGAATACAACAAACTGATGCACTTTGCGAAATTCGGACATTAAATTTTCGGGAGCAACACAGTAACCGATTTTCCAACCAGTGGCACTGAAAACCTTACTGAGTGAACCAATGATGAAACTGCGTTCGGCCAGTTTGGGATAGCGCGCCATGCTCTGGTGTGTGCTTCCGTCAAAAATGATGCGTTCGTACACTTCATCGGAAAGAATAATGATATCGGTGTTTTTGGTAATCTGTTCCAGTTTTTTGATGTCTTCAGCCGAAAGAATGCTACCGGTGGGATTGTGCGGGGTATTCAGCATGATCATTCTAGTGCGCGGGTTGATCAGCTTGCGCATTCCGTCCCAGTCGATAGAATAATCGGGTGCTTTCAGTTCGAGATAAACGGGAATCCCTCCGTTGAGTGTGATCGCAGGAACGTAGCTGTCGTAAGCCGGTTCCAGTACAATAACTTCGTCGCCTTCCTGAATGACCGATGCAAGGGCTGTAAAGATGGCCTGCGTAGCACCAGCTGTGATATTGATTTCTGTTTCGGGATCGTAAACAGTATTGTAATTCTTTTTGAATTCTTCGGCAATGGCTTCACGCAGAGGCAATACGCCCAGCATGGATGCATACTGGTTCATACCTTTCTTCATATGCTTGGTAACAAGAGCCTTTAAAGCATCGGGAGCATCAAATTCGGGAAAGCCCTGTGAAAGGTTGATTGCGCCTGTTTCATCACTCAGACGCGACATTTTAGCAAAGATGGAGATTCCCGCTTTGGGAAGTTTGCTGTGAATAGTATTTGGAAATTTCATATATCGATTTACGGGCTGCAAATATAAGGGTTTCATTCGTATAAAAAATTTTTCTTTCTCAACTTGATTTTATTATGATCGAAAAGTGATTTGTTCAAAAACCTTTTATAATTTTGATGCCGAAACAAAACATCTTCCCCGTGGTATCAAAAAAACAACCAGAACAGGTTATTCTGTTTGATGATTCAAAATCGATAGATAACACTGATTTTGCAGGAAAAAAAGTGATTGTGCGTGTTGACTTTAACGTACCGTTGAATCACAACCGGCAGATCATGGATGATACGCGAATACGCGAATCTATTCCTACCATCAAGAAATTGCTGAATGACGGAGCATCTGTTATCATGATGTCGCATCTTGGACGCCCCAATGGTTACGAACCGGATTATTCTCTGACGCCGATTGTGCCTGTTCTTTCGAAGATGTTGAATAAAAATGTAATTTTTACACGCGATCTTTTCAGTGACAAAACAAAAATCGTTTGTCAGAATCTGCATCCCGGCGATGTTGTGATGCTTGAAAATCTTCGTTTTTATCCTGAAGAAGAGGCAGCGGATGAAAAATTTGCAAAGGATCTTGCATCATTGGGCAACAGCTACGTGAACGACGCTTTTGCAACCTGTCACCGTGAGCACACATCTACAGCAAAAATTGCAAAGCATTTTCCGAAGGATAAATATTTTGGTTTGCTGATGACCAACGAACTTCGCAACCTGAACAAAGTGTTGTATGAAGCCACGCCTCCTTTTACAGCGATTATCGGTGGTGGAAAAGTATCATCAAAAATCGGAATCATTAAAAATATTTTAGGTAAAGTCGACAACCTGATCATTGGTGGTGGTATGGCTTTTACCTTTATCAAAGCATTGGGTGGAAAGGTTGGCGATTCGCTGATTGAAGATGACAAGATTGAAATCGCACGCAGTATTGTGCAGGAAGTGATGCTGAAGGGTGTTAATCTTTACCTGCCAACCGATGCAATCATTACGCAGGCTTTTTCAAACGAAGCGGATGCAACGGAATGTATTGCCGAGGATATTCCTGACGGATGGATGGGGCTTGATATTGGTCGTAAAAGCTGTAGACGTTTTGCTGAAATCATTAATCATTCTGAAACTATTTTATGGAACGGCCCGATGGGTGTTTTCGAAATGGATAAATTCAAACAGGGAACAAAGGCTGTTGCAATAGCGGTTGCAAGTGCTACTATCAGCGGTTCATTCTCATTGATAGGCGGTGGTGATTCTGTTGCGGCGATCAACCAATTTAATCTGACTGATCAGATGAGTTATGTTTCTACGGGTGGCGGTGCTATGCTTGAGTATATTGAAGGTAAAGCTCTGCCGGGTGTGAAGGCGATACTTTCTAAGTAAGAATTTATTTTTCATTTTTCTGAAGTATTCCATTCCAATCATTGGAAAATAAAGGAGTACAATTTTTTTAAGCGCAGGTTCGAGTGCAGGCTTTCCACCCGCCGCGGCGGACCTTCTCCAAGCTTCCGACTTCGGGCAAAAATTTAAAAATTCATTTTTCATTTCTTTGATTTTCCGAAATAATGTCTATTTTTATAAAAAAATCAATTATGCCTAAAGGACATCTTGTTTTAATCGGTGGCGGAAAAGACACTGATTTTATTTTCGAACGCATTTTCGAACTGGCTGGTGAGAAGGCCAACGTAAAAATGGCTATTATTCCTACAGCCAGTGGTCATATCAATCAGACGATGAATGCGTATGTAGAATATTTTACAAAGGACCTCGGTTTGAAACCCGAGCAGGTGTGGGCTGTTCCGCTTGCCGTAGAAGATGATGACACATCACCCGATGTGGATGAAAGCCAGTGGAAGATGAATGCATTTGATCCTTCTTTTTGTGAAAAAATTGCCGGTTATAACCTTATCTTTTTTGTGGGTGGCGACCAGCGCCGTTACCTGGAAGCTCTGGAAAAGGATAAAGTGGAAACCCCTTTATTAAAAGCCATTTATCAGGTATATGAAAACGGTGGCGTGGTTGCAGGAACCAGCGCAGGGACAAATATCATGAGTGAGCAATCCATTGCCGGTGGACGCAGTGAGGAGGCACTCAGCAATCAGATCACATTCAGTTCTACAGAAGACGATGGAAAAAAATTACTGATCATCGATGGATTTGGTTTTATTAAAAATGTATTAACCGACACTCACTTTGATGTGCGTGGTCGTCTGGGTCGCTTGATTGAAGCGGCATCACTCACAGGAAATCGTTATGGTTTTGGAATGGGGGAATGCACTTCCGTTGTGTATCATCCCGACAGCACGGTTGAGGTTTGTGGTCTAAGCGATGTTTTTATTATTGATATGGTTAATGCGGTTAATCATGGAAAGAAAAATTCTTTCCCACATATTACGAATGTTAAAGTTCATATACTGACACACGGTGATTGCTTTAATCTGGAAACAGAAGAATTTAAACCAGGACCCGGAAAGCAAAACATCATTAATACCCCTTACTACGGAAAGGATGATTATAACATCAGCCTGAATGTTTTCGGCGAATATGAAATTGCTAACATTATCACAAAATATCTGCTCGATAACGAAGCCCATGAAGTAATCGGAATTATGGACTTTGAAAAATATTATCTTCCCGGTAACTCAACGGCCTGTATTCGTTTTTTGCAGACCAAGGAAACAAATGCTTTCTATTGTAAAGCGAAACTTCAACCCAATGATGAAGAGCCAAAAGAAATTTATTCCGGTATTCATGTTAGGGCTGATGTAATCCCACTTGATTATGTCGAATCAAATACACGTCATGATGTTTGTGATGTGGTTGCTTTTGCTGTCGACAACTCGTTACGGTTAGTTGTGTTTGATGCTGAAAAAACATATCCTGTATGTGATGCGAAGGTTGAAATTTATGATCAAAAAAATGAACTGATCTTTCGAACAGGTACTGATAAGTTTGGAAAAGCCCGCGTGTCAGGCTTCCTGGAAGACGGAGCGCAGTATATGCTAAAAGTGATTTATGACGAAAGTGAAATCCAGGGAAAATTCAACTATGAAGAAAATATGCGTGGTTTCTGCTTTACAGATAACGCTGGAGAAAGCAACGATCGCAGGGACAGAGATTGATAATTTTACAGAACGAAGGTAAAACTGAAACGATAGGCCAGATTATTTTTTAAGTCCGGCAATGCATACGCACCATGACGCAGGTAGGTGCCAAAACCTAACCCGAGATAATTAACGCGAATCAAATTATTCAGTATAATTCCTGTTTCGTGATAACCGAGTGATGGTATCTGGAATTCTTGTCCGGTGTGTCTTTCCACATTCGTCATGTCGCCAAACATCATATTGTGTGCAATCAGAATGTCAGGACGGAAATGTTTTTTATTCATCAGCAACCTTCCGAAGTTGTGAATGAAAAAGAGCGCTGCATAGCGATCACAGAAAAATTCATTCATGCGCATGGTTGTAAAAGAATTCGCAGGAAGAATGGTCATAGGTCTGTACGAAGCAGGTGCATTATATAAATTGCACAGTGGCACGTCGCCTTCAACAAAACCGCCTTGTGCACGAAACATAGTGCGTCCGAAATTTTTTAAGGTGAATGTTTTGTCAACAGATAAATCAAAACGATTGTATTCAAAACTTCCTGAAAATGCACCCAAATTCACAGGGAGCATATCACCAAGGCCCCGCGTATACTGTCCTGTAACAATTGGGAAACGTGTTCCCATCGAAAGGCGTGTGTTGAAATTATCCATGAATTCCTCACGCCATGCAAAGCGGAATCCTACCGAAAATTCGCTGAAAGAATAATTATTCAACATCACACTCACATTTTCATAGGGATAAATGTATTGGTAAGAATTTGTCACTGTTTTATCATTGTATGCCAGTGAAGCGCGAAGCTTGAGACACTTCATCAGGTGTGACGAAACTGCAATTTCAGTGGACTGAATCTGATCCATATCATTGATCAGGTAATCTCTGTATGCACCGGAAGAAAAGGAAGAGGAGAAAAAGGATTCATCTGAAAAAGGAAATTTAATTTCACCTTTTTCAGTTACATCATTTTTGTATTTAAATGAAAATCGTACATCGCGCGGCTTCCAAAGCCTTATCCATGCATCATATCCGTATTTGAAAGCTTTGTCTTTAAACCCATAACCATAAAAACCACCGATGGCAAACCATTGCGAAAGTTTATTGTTGGTTTGAACATCCAGTGTTGTGCGAAAGCCTTCGTAATCGTTGCCTTCAAAAAGACGGATAATATCAATTTCAATTATCTTCCATGGAATTTTTCCAAGAATAAATGTTTCCATGTTTCGGAATCGTCGGTCAAAATTTTCTTTTTTCCCAACACTATCCATAAAATGATATGTATTTTGATCACGCTCATTCAGGCTATCGGTGCGGTATTGCTGCCAAAAGTCATCTTTCATTTTTGCTGCATTCGGATCAACAGAAAAGCTTGCCATGCCGAAGTTTTTCCGCGCCAGATTGCTGTCTATTACAATATCGTAGATGTAGGTTCGGCCCAGTGTTATTACGCTGCTGCCATTAATCTGCGCATTGTTGAAGGTCATGTCCGTATTCATCTGAACAGGAAACCAGTTTTTTCCGTCAACCCATTCATATTGCTGTTGTATCTTCAAGGTTGTGCCCGCCTGCGCTTCTGTTGGCTCCGCGATAACATTCTGAATTGCCCAGTTGTTCGTATTGATATAAAGCAGCCCTTTCAAGGCATCGAAATTTTTATTTTTCCGCGGGCGGAATGAAATGATGAACACACTGTCGTTGCCGGAATAGAGCGTGTCTTCCAGAAGGAAAAAATACTTATTTGTACTGCCGGAACTGATCGGATTCAAATACGATTTATCACCCACTTTAATCAGTTCATCGTAAAAAGCGAACGATTGCATTTGCGATGCAAGTATTGTGAATGCAGGATTGTTAAACCCTGAAACACGCGATCCGATAACGGTTTCGCTGTTAAGCCCGGGCTTTCGATAAAGCCGCTGGCTGACAAATTCCATGATAAAAAAATCGGAAGAGTCTAAAAACTTAGTCAGCTTATGCAGTGAAGTATCTTTGCTTCCTGCAATACTATCTGCTTTGCGGAGGTTTTTATTATCTGCTGTAAAAATTGTTTTGTTGTAGGAAGTGTATGAAAAACTTTTTTTCTGTAAGGGATCGTTACTGTTTCGGAAAGACACCGCATTTTCAATGATTCGGTGGGCTGGATTTTCTCCGGGAAAAATTTGAACTACGTTCAGTTCATATTGAGTAGATGTTAACTCAGCATTAATAAAAGCTGCATCTGATAAAGGAATACTCAGTGGGCTGTAGCCGACAAAACTAAATTTTATTTCTTTCGCCGAAACCGGAACCTGAATTGAAAAGCGTCCATCAAGATCGGAAGTAGTTCCCTGCCGGTTGTTTCCATACGTGATGCTGACAAATGGAAGTGGTTCGTGTGTGACGGCATCAGTAACTTTGCCTTTTATCGTCTTGCTTTGCGCCAATGATAATAGCGGAATGCAAAAAAGCAGAAAGAAAAAGTTGGTATATAAAACACGTCTCATTTTCATAAATTGAATCGGCAATTTACATTTTTTTAAGATTTCATGATAAGTGTACACAGATTGAACGACGGTGAATTGGAGATTCTTATTATTTTTGCATGCGTTTTTTTATCAGGGAATGGAAAAGAAGAAAATTATAAAGATCCGGTTTAACAAAAATCAAAAGAACAAGGCTCGAAGGCGATCAAGCAGGGAGCTTGAGAAGGATTTACCATTGCATTCAGTAGCCTATAAAAACAGAAAAAAATATGACCGGAAGAAAAAACATAAAGCGAAAGAAGAATAAACAAAAAAAGCCCTGAATGGGCTTTTTTGTTGACCGACCAAGGCTCGAACTTGGACTCTTCTGAACCAAAATCAGACGTGTTGCCAGTTACACCATCGGTCAATAAGTCGGCAAATATAGCAAATTTAAAAAAACAACAAATTTTTCAGGCTCAAAAATTATTTCTAATTTCACACCCTCAAATAAAAAGCATATGATGAGTTACAAGCGAATTAATAACGTGGCAGGATGGGCAGCTTTTGCAGTAGCCCTGATCGTTTACACACTGACGCTAGAACCTACAGCCAGTTGGTGGGATTGTGGAGAGTTCATATTATCGTCCTATAAATTAGAAGTAGGCCATCCTCCTGGCAATGCATTGTTTATCCTGTTGGGTCGCTTTTTTACACTTTTTGCAGGCGGTAATATTCAACTTGTTTCTGTTATGGTGAACTTCATGTCGGCGCTGATGAGTGCCTTCACTATATTATTCCTTTTTTGGACCATAACGGCTTTTGCCAGAAAAATTGTTGGTCAGAAAGAAGAAGAGTTAAATCAAAATTCACTCTGGAAAATTATCGGAAGCGGGCTTGTGGGTGCACTGGCATTCACATTCAGCGATTCGTTCTGGTTTTCAGCTGTTGAAGGTGAAGTTTACGCCAGCTCATCATTCTTTACTGCTATCGTGTTCTGGGCGATCCTTAAGTGGGAAAACGTTGCAGATGATCCAAAAGCAATACGCTGGCTGATACTGATTGCTTACCTTATGGGTTTGTCAATCAATATTCACTTGCTGAATATCCTTACCATTCCTGCTATTGCGTTTGTTTATTATTTTAAGAAATACAAACCTACTACGAAAGGTGTTATCTACACTTCGATCATTTCTATGGGGATGGTGCTTATAGTGCAGTATGGAATCGTGGGCGGGTTGATTAAATTTGCCAGTAAATTCGACCTTTTCTTTGTCAATAGCATGGGAATGGGATTTGGCTCCGGTGTAATTTTCTTTACATTGCTGGTTGTTGGAATAACAGTGTTCGGAATTTATCGTACGATTAAAAAAGGTGCTGTTCTCTGGAATACTTTCTGGCTTTGTTTTGCATTTATCGTTATCGGTTATTCTTCATTTGTCGTTGTTGTTATTCGTGCGCAAGCCAATACACCCATAAACGAAAATGATCCAAGCAATGTGTTTGCATTTCTTTCGTATGTTAACCGTGAGCAATATGGCGACAGGCCTTTGTTTTATGGTCCAAACTACAATGCTGAAATTATTAAAAGTGAAAAGGGAGCTTCGATATACGCAGTTGGAAAAGACAAATATGATGAAGTAAGTTATAAACCCGAATACAAATATGATCCGAAGGCATGCACTGTGTTTCCGCGTATGTACAGTACAGAATCGCATCATATAGCAGCTTACAAATCTTGGGCTGGCATAAAAGGTGAGGCTACTCCAACATTTTCGCAAAACCTGAAATACTTTTTCGCATATCAAATGAACCATATGTATTTCCGGTATTTTATGTGGAATTTTGCAGGGCGGCAAAACGATATCCAGGGCCATGGAAGCGTATCGGAAGGTAACTGGATCACAGGAATCCCTTTTCTGGATGGCATACGTAATGGTTCGCAAGATAGTTTATCAGATAGCCAGATGAACAATAAGGCTAGGAACACTTTCTTCATGCTGCCATTTTTACTTGGTATGATTGGGATGTTTTTCCAGTTTTCAAGAAAAAATAAAGATGCATGGGCAGTCATGCTGTTCTTCATTATGACGGGTGCAGCTATTGTTGTTTATCTGAATCAATATCCCTATCAGCCCCGTGAACGTGATTATGCATTTGCCGGATCTTTTTATGGATTTGCAATCTGGATAGGACTTGGCGTAATGTCGCTCGCAGATTTTTTACAAAAGAAAAAAGAATCTTTTATTACAACACTTGCTGTAATTGGTGGTACAATGATTCTGGTTCCCGGTATCATGGCGGCACAGGGATGGGATGATCACGATCGATCAAATAAATATACTTCACGTGATTTTGCTGCAAATTATTTAATGTCGTGTAAGCCTAATGCAATTCTGGTTACGAACGGTGATAATGACACATTCCCGCTTTGGTACTGCCAGGAAGTGGAAGGAATTCGTACAGATGTGCGTGTAATAAATATGGAGCTTGCCAGTGGCGACTGGTACATCAAGCAGTTTGTAAACAGATTGTATGATTCTCCACCGGTTGAATTGACCATTCCGGTTGAAGATTACCGCACAGGAACAAACGATTATGTTCCTATCTATGTTGATGAAGGCACAGACCCGGTGATGGAGCTGAAAGATGTTTTGAAATTTATTGCAAGCAAGGATCCGGATAAAAAAGTTCGTATGGACGATGGCCGTTCGATGAGTTTCATTCCCTGCAAGTCGTTCCGCATGACAGTGGATTCAGCAACTGTACTGAAAAATGGAATTGTTCCCAAAGAATTTGCCAATAAAATTCAAAAGGTGATGGAATGGAAAACGGGCAGGCAGTACATTTATAAGAACGACCTGGTTATTATGGATATTATTGCCAGCAACTTTGGAAAACGTCCGATTTATTTTGTAGCTCCCAGCAGTATTAGTCATATTGTGAATGTTGAACCGTATTTCCAACTGGAAGGTTTTGCTTCGCAGATTGTTCCCATGCAACTCGATACAAACAGAAAAGTGGATAATATCAATACTGAAGCGATGTATGATAATATCATGAACAAATTTAAATGGGGCAATGTAAATAATCCAAACAATTACCTGGATCCTGAAACACGTCGTATGTGTTATAGTGTTCGTATTGCTTTCGGAAGGCTTTCATCCGCATTGGTTTTAGAGGGCAAAAAGGATAAAGCAATAAAAGTTTGTGACCGTTGCATCGAAGTTACTCCAGATGCAGCAGTTCCCTATGATCTTTATCTGTTGCCTGTTGTAGAAAATTATTATGCCTGTAATGCCAATGATAAAGCCAATGCGATCATAAAACGCATGGTGGATATCGCAGAAAATGAAATGAATTATTACTTCTCGTTAGGAAAAAAACACTTCACAGATATCCAGGAAGATGCACAACGCAATATGGCAGTTATTCAGCGATGCATGGACCTTACTCAAAGATACAAGCAAACAGAACTGAATAAAAATATTACATCACGCTTTAACCGTCTGGCGCAAATGTATCAGGCTTCATAAAAAAAGTTAATTTATTGAAAAAGGCAGGCTCGCATTTGTGAGCCTGCCTTTTGTTTTTTATACAAGTAAAAAGTTTTTGTATTTTCGTTCTGCGAATTATTTCATTATGAAACAATACAAACTATTAAACAATCTTACCGGATGGGCTGTATTTGCCATTTCCAGTATTGTGTACATCTTAACCTGTGAGCCTACAGCCAGCTTCTGGGATTGCGGTGAGTATATCTCCTGTGCATATAAACTCGAAGTAGGGCATCCGCCTGGTGCGCCTACCTTTCTCCTGCTTGGTAGATTCTTTACACTTTTTGCAGGTGACGTTTCCAATGTTGCATTCTCTATTAATGTGATGTCGGCCTTAGCCAGTGGATTTACAATTTTGTTTTTATTCTGGACCATTACTGCTCTTGCCAGAAAATTATTTCTTTCAGGAAAAGAATACCCGCTTTCTTCAATTCTTAGTGTGCTAGGCGCTGGTATTGTTGGAGCTTTGGCGTATACATTCACGGATTCTTTTTGGTTTTCAGCTGTGGAGGGTGAAGTGTATGCAACTTCGGCATTCTTTACTGCTATTGTATTCTGGGCGATACTGAAATGGGAAACCGAATCAGATGATCCGCACTCTGTTCGCTGGTTATTCCTTATTGCTTTGCTGGTAGGCCTTTCCGTTGGTGTTCACTTATTGAATCTGCTTACAATTCCGGCCATGGCTTTCATTGTTTATTTTAAAAAATACAAGTTTTCAATAAAAGGCCTGCTGATAACAGGTGGAACATCTTTGTTTATCCTATGGTTGATTATGAGTGTGATCATTCCACAGGTTGTTAATCTTTTTGCAAAATCAGAATTGATGTTTGTTAACGGAATGGGCCTGGGGTTTAATTCCGGGTCTATCATTTTTGCCATCGTTCTGATAGGCGCTATAATATTAACATTGCGCTATTCCATCCGGAAGAAGAAAATGATGCTGAATACAATTATGCTTTGTTTTACTTTTTTATTGTTAGGATACTCCACTTTTCTGGTTGTAATTATTCGCTCTGATGCTGGTACACCCATCAATGAAAACAAACCCAATAATCCGATCAGTTTACTTTCTTATTTGAATCGTGAGCAATACGGCGACTGGCCTATATCATACGGGCAGTATTATTGTGCCCCGGTCGATCCAAAGAAACCCTATCTGGATGGAAATCCTATTTACGAACGTGATTACAAAACGGGAAAATATGTGATCACCGATTCAAAGAAAAGATCAATTCCAAATTTTGATTCACGTTTTTGTACTTTCTTTCCACGTATGTGGGATTCCAAACCAGAGCACATTAAAGAGTATAAAAAGTGGGGAAAGATAATTGGAGAAACAGTGGCAGGTAGCAGCATTGTAAAGCCAACTTTTACAGAAAACATGCGTTATTTTTTCCGCTATCAGCTAGGATGGATGTATTGGCGGTATTTTGCCTGGAATTTTATTGGAAGGCAAAACGATCTTCAGGGTCATGGAAATAATATGGAAGGAAACTGGGCCAGTGGAATTGCTGCTTTTGATGAAGGAAGGCTTGGCCCCGAAAACTCAGTGCCACCAGCCTATGCAAATAACCCCGCTACCAATCATTATTATTTTCTTCCTTTTATTTTAGGATTGATTGGAATGATTTTCCATTTTAGAAAAAGATGGAAAGATGGTTTGGTTGTAGCCTTGCTGTTTCTGCTTACGGGTATTGCCATTGTGATTTATTTGAATCAGTACCCGCTTCAGCCACGCGAGCGTGATTACGCATTCGCAGGATCCTTTTACGCCTATGCCATTTGGATTGGATTGGGTGTACTTGCTATTATTAATCTCCTGAAAAAATATCTGGCTGAAAAATGGGCAGCCATTTCTGTTACTATTGCATGCTTTATTCTTGTTCCGGGAATACTTGCTTCCCAAAATTGGAATGACCATGATCGTTCAGGACGTTATACTTCTCGCGACTTTGCTTCCAACTACCTTAACTCCTGTGCGCCAAATGCCATACTTTTTACGAATGGTGATAATGATACATTCCCGCTTTGGTATGCTCAGGAAGTGGAAGGAATCCGTACGGATGTGCGTGTAATCAACCTTAGTTTGCTTAATACTGACTGGTACATTGATCAGATGAAAATGAAACAATACCTTTCAGAACCCTTGCCCATCAAGATGCAGCACGAGCAATACAGAATGGGAACGCGCGATTATCTGCCTATTATGAAAGATACCGGGGCTGTTTTTTCGGATTTAAAAACAATGATGAATTTTGCATTGAACGATGAAAACCGAAGAAATACAAATAATGGTCTGATTAATTATTTCCCTACAACAAAATTCAGTATCCCTGTGGATTCAGCGACTGTAGTGAACAACGGTACTGTAAAAGCAAACCAGAGAAACCGAATTGTAAAAAGATTGGAATGGGATTACAATCAAAGTTATGTTCAGAAAAACGCATTGTGCCTGCTCGATATTCTCGCTAATAATAATTGGAAGCGTCCGATTTATTTTTCTATGACAACCGGTGCAGATAGTTATTATGGTTTGGAAAATTACTTCCAGCTGGAAGGTCTGGCGTATCGTCTTGTGCCAATTACAAAAGTGAACGCAGGAGACGGACAGATAGGAATGATCGATGGTGAAATTCTTTATGAGAATATCATGAAGAAATTTAAATGGGGCAACATCGAAAAACCCGGCGTGTATATGGATGAAACCAACGCTAACATGGCTATGAATTTCCGCTCATTGTTCGCAAGGCTTGCAGGAGCATTGACCCGTGAAGGAAAAACCAAAAAATCACTGGAAGTGTTGGAATTTTGTGAAAAAATTATTCCTGATTCAAAATTTCCTCACAGCTATTTCTCCTTGTCTCTCTGTAATGCCTACTATCAGGCAGGCGCAGTAAGCAAAGGAAGTGAACTCGCAAAAAAGATTTATACAATTTGTCAGTTAGAGCTGGAATATTTCTTTGCATTAAAACCATCGTTGCGCGTTATTGCTGATACGGAGATACAAAGAGCGTTGTATGTTACAAAAACGCTCATGGAGATTGCAACCTATGCGAAGCAGGAAAAAATTAAAAGTGATACGGAACAACTGTTGAAGAAATATTACGGGCAGTATACACCCGGTGGCTGATTTTTAATTTACTAAATGACATTAGTTAAACCGCCTTGTTTTGTAAGGTTGCTGACGCAACGATACATTAAGTGGAGTATTCCAACGAATAAACCCATTCTGTATCTTACGTTTGACGATGGTCCCCATCCGGAGGTAACACCTGCAGTTCTCGAAATTCTGAATCAGTTTCAGGTGAAGTCAACTTTTTTCTGTATAGGTAAAAATGTCGAGGAAAACATTTCTGTTTTTGAAAATTTAAAGAAGCAAGGCCATGCTGTGGGAAATCATACCTATTCACATATGAATGGCTGGAATGTTTCAAGCGAGGAATATTGTAAAGATATCGAACGTTGTTCCTCTGTTTTTCAATCTCGTTTGTTTCGTCCGCCCTATGGACGAATCAGAAGAAAACAAGCCATTCAGCTTTCAAAGCAATTTGAAATTATTGGCTGGTCAGTATTAAGCAGGGATTATGATCAGCGTGAATCAAAAGAAAGCTGTGCAAAAAATGTAACAAAGGCAATGAAGAGCGGCTCTGTTATTGTTTTTCATGATAGTATGAAAGCAAAAGAAAATGTATTGGGTGCATTGCCATTATTTCTGAAGGCTTCGATTGATAAAGGATATCGCTTTGAGACTCTGGAAAATGAAATTAATGGAAAGAAATAGTATTTAAAAATTCAAAATTTCTTCGTCTCGATAAAGCAGGAGAATCGCTGAGTTTGGAACGAGAAAGAATTTTTCGCGGTTGAATTCAATTTCGAAAGCATGTTTCTGAAGGTAGATAGCAAGGTCGCCTTCCTTAGCCTGGAGCGGGAAATACTTATTAGAATCTGAATTTTGTTTCCACGACTCACTGTTTTCTTCTGATGAGGGAATCGGGTATCCCGGGCCAACTTTTACAACGTAACCTGATTGAATCACTTCTTTTTCAAGAACACCCGGTGGAAGGAGCAGTCCTGTTTGCGTACGCTCTGTCATGGTGGCTGGCTTGATCAATATCCTGTCACCGACAACGATTAGGTGGCTAAGCTTTTCAACTTTCAGATTCATAATGCATAAGTTATGGATATAAAAAAAAGCTCCGATTGGAGCTTTTTGTTGTCCCGCTAGGGGTCGAACCTAGACTCTTCTGATCCAGAGACAGACGTGTTGCCAGTTACACCACAGGACAATTAGACCGCAAAAGTAAAAAATATTTTTTAAATTCCTAAGAATTGTATGCCCATTTTAAATAAATCGCACCCCAGGTGAATCCTGCACCAAAGGCTGTGAGTATGATGTTGTCACCTTTTTTCAGTTTCTTCTCCCATTCCCAAAGGCAAAGCGGGAGTGTAGCTGAGGTTGTATTTCCGTATTTTTCGATGTTGATCATTACTTTGCTTTTATCGAGTTTCATACGGTTGCCGGTTGCTTCAATAATACGCATGTTTGCCTGATGGGGAACCAGCCAGGCAAGGTTTTCGGAAGTAAGATCATTTCTTTTCATGATTTCTTCTGAAACATCAGCCATTTTTGAAACAGCCCATTTAAAAACAGCCTGTCCTTCCTGATAAATAAAATGTTCCTTTGCATCAACAGTTGCATGGGATGCAGGTTTCGCTGAGCCTCCTGCTTTCTGATGAAGATGAACTCTTCCAACGCCATCGGAATGAAGACTTGAATCCATTAAACCGACTTCTTCGGTTGTGGGTTCCAGCAGAACAGCTGCGGCACCGTCACCAAAGATAGGGCATGTGGCACGATCTGTATAATCAACAATAGAAGACATTTTTTCTGCGCCCACTACCACAACTTTTTTGTACTGTCCTGATTCAACATACTTAGAAGCAGTTGCCAGAGCGAAAAGAAATCCGGAACAACCCGCATTTAAATCAAAACTGAATGCATTGCGGATATTGCACTTATCACTGATAATATTAGCTGTAGCAGGAAATTGCATATCACCAGTTACAGTAGCACAGATCAAAAGATCAACTTCCTCGGGTTTAGTATTTGTTTTCTTTAAAAGGCCTTCAACAGCAGGTGCACCCACTTCAGATGAACCTTTGTTTTCGCCTTTAATAATTCGCCTCTCACGAATTCCGATGCGTGTCATGATCCACTCATCTGTTGTGTCAACCATCTTCGCCAGTTCCTCATTCGTGAGAACATATTCAGGAAGATATCCGTTGACGCCTGTTATCGCAGCTCTAATTTTTGTCATGTTCAGTGCGTTTAATTTTTTAAAGCGCCGGCGATTTTTTGTACAAGTCCAGCGTTAAATATATGTTTAGAAAAAAGTAACATGCTTTTTATGGCTTTTCCATTCGAAATACCATGCCCCAGAAGTACAGTGTTGTCAATGCCCAGAATAGGTGTACCACCGTAATTTTCATAATTAAAACGGGAAAGGAATGGATCGTCAGCGCCAAAGCGCTTTGCAAAAGTACGGAACAATGTTTCAGAAAGTTTTAAAATGATATTCCCTGTAAACCCGTCGCATACCATTACGTCTGCTTTGTCTTTGAAAAAATCACGGGGTTCAACATTTCCAACAAAATTCATCTCTTTGTCTTCTGACATAAGTTTATGTGCAGCAAGAGAGAGAAGGTTTCCTTTGTCTTCTTCATGCCCAATATTGACAAGACCGATGCGGGGCGTTTTGATATTGTGAACGTGCTGGGCATATAATGATCCGATAATCCCAAATTGCTGAAGAAGTTCTGGCTTTACATCGGAATTGATGCCTGCATCCAGTAATATTCCAATACCACCGTCTTCTTTGGGAATGGGATTGGTAATACATGGACGCATTATTCCTTCTATCAGACCAATCACATAAATAGCTCCTACCATCATAGCGCCCGAATGACCGGCACTGCAAAAGCTGTCAATTTTTTTTGCTTTCAGATATCCATATCCCAGTGCAATACTTGAATTGGGTTTCTGAACCAATACTTTTGAAGGCTGATCACCTGTCAGAATTTTTTCGGGAGCATGTACAATTTCAAAGCGCGATAGCGTAGCATTTCGTTCTTCCAGCTCTTTTTCAAGAATGGAACGATCACCAAAAAGCACGATAATATCATCTGATGCAATTTCAGTGAGAGCTAGTAAAGCACCTTCAATCGTCGACTTGGGGGCAAAATCCCCGCCCATTGCGTCGAGTCCGATTCTCATCTTCTGCGACTAACAGGGTTAAACAGCTACTTTCTTTTCGATAGCCTGCTTACCTCTATAGAAACCGCACTCTTTACATACACGATGGTAAAGGACGGGTGCCCCGCAGTTTTGACAACTTACAACAGTTGGAGCTACTGCTTTATAATGGGTCCTTCTTTTGTCTCTTCTCTGGACGGAGTGCCTGCGTTTTGGATTTGGCATAACAATTCAATTTTATAAATGATACATTAAAACTTTAAATTCTTCAATTTATTCCACCTTGGATCGTCCGCTTCGTACTGTTCTTCCGGAGGAGCAAGCTTGTCAAGAACATCATTGCTGCAACCGGGAATGTCTTCAGATTTACCTGGATGAACACGGCGATAAGGAATCAATAAGGAAATGAACTCATAAATATATTGCCGCAGATCAATTTCTGAATCTGATTCGGGAATAGTGATTTCTTCGTCACTGTCTTCCCGTCGGGTATCACCCAGCTTAACTATCAGGTGAGGGCTTCCTTCCACATCAAGATCAAAATACTCCGCACAATGGTCACATAGAATATGTACAGTTCCTTTGATATGAAAATTCAGTAAAAGCGCATGAGTTCCCCTTTCGAGAACTACGTCCACTTCTAATTTCCCTTTTCGGATTTCAGAATAATCCAACTGCGAAAAGAACGAATCACTGATAGGAAAACCGAATGTGTAATTTCCGTTGTCCAGTCCACTGAACTCAATCACATATCCGGCATCCTGCTTCATAAGCGCTTGGTTTAAAAAGCCTGCAAAGGTAAAAAAATTTTTTACAAAACCAAATATTTAAAACCGAACAAGATTATTAAGCAAAAACAATACTGGAAAGCGTTTGCAGATCGCGGTCTTGTTTTAGGATAAGAATTCAATTTGAACCTTATCCTCTGGAAAACATGGCTTTAAAAATCTGACCAGCTACTTTTGGGTTTTCCTTCATCCGGCGAGTAGAATACCCATACCAGTCTTTACCAAAAGGCACATAAATCCGTAAGCGGTGGCCTTCTTTGGTTAATTCGCGCCGCTTAGAATCCCTGACTCCCAAAAGCATTTGGAATTCATATTCTTCTTTTTTCAAACCAAATTTCTGTATTTGCTCCCGGGCGTCATCAATCAATGGATCATCATGTGTTGCAATACCTACATAATAACCATTGTCAAGAGCAAGCGTCAGTAGTTTTTTGAAATTGCTCCTTACTTCTTCTTTTCCCTGAAAAGCAAGTGTGGGAGACTCACGGTATATTCCTTTGCAAAGGCGAATTGACGGTTTTAACGGTGCCAGTGCTTTGATGTCTTCCTCGGTTCTGAATAAGTACGATTGAACCACAAAACCCACATTTGTGAAACCTTCAGCGCGGAACCGCCGGTAAAGATCAAGTGTAAGTGTTGTGAAAGGAGTATTTTCCATGTCCAGTCGAACAAAAATTCCGTAATCAGCAGCTTTTTTCAAAATCTCAAGAATGTTGTTGTAGCCAAATTCAGGATCAATACCTAATCCCAGAGATGTTGGCTTAACGGAGAGATATGTTTGCAACTTATGTTCTTTAATTGCATCTACAACCTGAGAACTCATTTCCTTTTCGTGTATAGCCCGGTCTCGTTTCTCCACAAACTCACCCAGCACATCAATGGTTGTCATATTTCCTTCACCTTCTAGTTTCTTCGTCACATTGACTGCGTCGATCAGGTCAGCACCGGCAATGTACTTCATAGCCACTTTGCGCACAATAAATTTTGGCACAATGGGCATCATTTTAACAATCATTTTACTAATCATAAAGCAGCGATTTTGGACAAAAGTATAAAATTATTTTTCCTGCAAACGATTTTCAATTCAATAAATGACAAGAATTTTAACAGATGGGTAAACAGCCTCATTTGTCGCACTTTGTTTTTTGAGAAATTTAAGTAAATGAGAAGAGAAAAACTCACAAAAAAAACGGAATGTTTTAAGAAAATTCTTAAAAAAGGCTATTTCTTATTTCTGGTCAACAAACCATTAAAAAGAACATTCAATGTTAAATTAATATTCTTGTCCAGTTCTTTCACGAAACGTTCCGTTTGAATTGGATTTTCGAATGCCTTCATCATTAATACAAGTATATATGCAGCAAGGTCTGCATCAGCAATACTAAATACTTTCTTTTTAATTCCTTCAGCAAAAATTTCTTTGATAATCTGCATTTCCATTTCATCGTATTGCTTACGGATTCTTTCAATAAACGCATAATTTTCAATGTACTCATATTGATAAGTAGTATAAAAATTAGTCATGTTATAAAACATCCTCATGCGAATCTGAACATAAGCACGCAGCTTGTCTTCTGGTGCTTTTTGAGCAGCCATTCCTTTGTATAAAGCCACTTTGATCTGATCAACTTCGTCTTCAATTACAGCTTCAAAAATTTCTTCTTTGCATTTAAAGTAATAATACAATGAGCTTTTTGCACGGTTCACAGCCCGCGAAATATCGTCCATTGTCGATTTTTTCAAACCATAACGGGTAAATACAACCCGGGCCTTTTCAATTATTACTTTCCTGAAATCTTTGTTCTTGTCGATTTTCTTACTTTTGTAATCTGAAATGATCGCCGCTTTTTTATTTTGTGTACTCATCGATTAATTTCTTTTTATCCAATTCGATAGTAAAAATATGAATTTTAATGCAAATATAGTCGGTAATTTGAAAAATACACGTTTGATTAAAAAAATGATATATGCCTGCTAACTTTCGATACATAAAAATTTTATTATTGAAAGTTACTTTGCGAAAAATATTTCATGCATTCGCGAATTTCAGTTCCTATGTTTTATCAAATTTTTTTAAGGTAGCAGTTGTGTGGGGAATGCCCTGCATAGTGACAATAGAGCCAACCAATCGTTGCAATCTGAATTGCCCCGAATGTCCTTCAGGAAATAAATCGATGACAAGAAAGCGGGGTGATATTGACAAACATTTTTTTTATTCACTGATTGATCAGATCAAAAAATCAACATCTGCATTAACGCTTTATTTTCAGGGAGAATCGTATCTTCATCCGGATATTTTTGAAATAGCAACATATGCTTCTTCATGCAAAATAATTGTGAATGTGTCCACTAATGGACATTTTCTGGAAATTGAAAATGCCAAAAAAACGGTGGATTCAAAAATGGATCACGTGATTATTTCGCTGGATGGATTTTCACAAAAGGATTATCAGAAATACAGAATTGGCGGGGATATGCAAAAAGTGCTCAATGGTATTAAAAACCTTCGTCTGGCACGCACAGAAAAAAAATCACTACGTCCATTTATTACAGCTCAGGTTCTGGTATTAAAATCAAATGAGAAACACCTGAGCGAAATTAAAAGAATAGCAATTGAGCATGGCGCCGACCGTGTTGTTTTCAAAAGCGCACAATTTTATGACCTTCAAAACGCATCAGATCTGTTACCCGAAAATCCGTACTGGACGAGATACAGAAAGGACGAAAATGGAAATTTTAAAATTAAAAATAAAATCAGAAATCGCTGCAAGCGATTGTGGACAAACCCTGTGGTAACATGGGATGGAATGATGATTCCTTGCTGCTTTGATAAAGATGCAACATTCCCTTTAGCTGACCTTACTAAAATTAAAAGTAAGGATGCATGGAAAAGCCCGTCATTCAACTTATTCAGGAAGCAAGTTCTTCATTCCAGAAAAAAAGTGCAAATTTGTTGTAATTGTACAGAATGAAACCTTTTAAAAAATCATTTGATAAGTTACTTGAACGATTCTTATACTGGCGTATTGGCAGGATTAGCGATCGTACATTTTTATTTCTGACTAGTATCGTTATTGGTGTTGTCGCCGGCCTGTTTGCTGTTTTACTAAAAGTTATGGTAAAATGGACAGAACATGGACTGTTGTATTATTTTAATTTGAAAAATGAAAATTACTTTTTCTTTCTCTATCCTTTAATAGGAATTTTTCTTTCATGGCTCTTCATTAAGCTGGTTTTACAGGGCAATTTGCAGAAAGGAATCAGTAATATTCTTTACATTATTTCCAAGAAGAAATCAAATGTAGAACTGTATCATACGTATTCGCATTTACCCACCAGTGCTGTTACAGTTGCATTCGGTGGATCTGTTGGATTGGAGGCACCCATCGTTGCTACAGGCTCTGCACTGGGATCCAATATTGCCAGGAAATTACGTTTTGGTTATAAAGAGAGAACACTATTGTTGGCTTGTGGTGCGGCTTCCGGTATTGCTGCAGTTTTTAATTCGCCGATTGCGGGAGTACTTTTTGCTTTTGAAGTATTGCTTGTCGAGTTTACAATTCCGGCATTTATTCCTTTGCTCATCGCTGCTGCATCTGCTGCTGTTGTTTCAAAAATTCTTTACAGCGGACAAATATTTTATCTCATTACCGGAGGCTGGGTTGTTGAGGCAATACCCTTTTATATTTTGCTGGGTGTATTGTGCGGACTCGTGTCAGCCTACTACATAAGAATGAACACTTATGTTGAAATGGCGTTTCATCATGTTCCGCCTATACGCAAAATAATTACTGGCGGGTTGATTCTTGGCGTATTGTTGTTTTTTCTTCCACCACTCTATGGTGAAGGTTATCAAACAATAGAAGGATTGCTTGCGGGCAACGGAAAACTTTTGCTTGTTAATTCTCCATTCGCTGATTTTAGGATGGATCCCTGGTTTTTACTTTTATTTGTTGGTGTTATTATTATTGTGAAAATCTTTGCAACAGCAATCACAATCAGTGCGGGTGGTAACGGAGGAATCTTTGCACCTACACTGTTTGCCGGTGCGCTTACCGGATTTTTCTTTGTGCTGCTTTTTAGATTATTGGGAATCGACGATCTGAATACATCCAACTTTATTGTTGTTGGAATGGCCGGAATATTAAGCGGAGTTATCCATGTACCCCTGACAGCCATCTTTCTCATTGCCGAAATAACAGGCGGCTACGTGCTCTTCGTTCCTCTTATGATTGTTTCAGCGATGTCCTTTTTTATTGCACGTTATTTTGAACCCCATTCTGTATATACAAAAAGCCTTGCACGTCGCGGGTTTTTAATTACATCCGACAGAGATCAAACGGTACTGTCACTTCTCGAGCTGTCAACCTTAATTGAAAGAGATTTTTCAACCGTCCCTGTTGACGGTACATTGAGCGATCTGGTAAAAGTAATTGCCAAATCAAGAAGAAATATTTATCCGGTTGTTGATACAGAAGGACATCTGGAGGGCTTGATAAACCTTGGACAGGTGAAGCCGGTGATGTTTAAGGAAGATTTGTATCATACACTTCCTGTTCGAAGTCTTATGGTAAAACCCATGGCAATTGTAGATGTTAATGAAGAGATGCGCGTAGTAATGACCATGTTTGAAAAATTTGATCAGCCATCCTTTCCTGTAACAGAAGGAGGAAAATACATCGGATTTATTTCAAAATCCCTTCTTTTCGACCATTACCGAAGCATGATGAAAAAACAGGCACGAGAGTTTGTTTGATGAATCGGAAAACAGTTTTATATTTGCACGAATAACTAAATTTTTAAATTATGTCAAAAGTCCTGATTATTGGAGCGGGCGGCGTTGGTAGCGTTGTAGTAAACAAATGCGCACAAGTGCCAGAAGTTTTTACCGAAATAGTTTTAGCAAGCCGTACACTTTCCAAGTGCGATGCCATTGCAAATGAAATCGGTGGTAATAAAATTAAAACTGCAAAGGTAGACGCGGATAATGTTCCCGAGCTTGTCAAGCTGATTCAGGAACATAATCCTGCATTAGTCATTAACGTTGCATTGCCTTATCAGGATTTGACAATCATGGAAGCCTGTCTGCAAACAAAAGTGAACTATCTGGATACAGCCAACTATGAACCCATTGATGAAGCAAAATTTGAATACAGCTGGCAATGGGCATTTCATGATCGTTTTAAAGAAGCTGGTTTGCTTGCAGTGTTGGGCTGTGGCTTCGATCCGGGAGTTACCAGTATTTTTACCGCGTATGCTAATAAGCATTACTTCGATGAAATTCATTATCTCGACATAGTGGATTGTAATGCCGGTGATCATGGAAAATATTTCGCAACGAATTTTAATCCCGAAATCAATATTCGTGAGATTACTCAACATGGGCGCTATTGGGAAAATGGGAAATGGATTGAAACAAAACCATTGGAAATTCATAAACCCATTGAATATCCAGGCATAGGTCCCAAGGAATCGTATCTTCTTTATCATGAAGAATTAGAATCGCTGGTTAAAAATTTCCCGACAATTAAACGTGCCCGCTTCTGGATGACCTTCGGGCAGCGCTATATCACTGCATTGGAAGTATTGCAGGAAACAGGTATGACTTCAATCAAACCGATTAAATTTCAGGGAATCGACGTGGTTCCATTACAATTTCTGAAAGCTGTATTGCCAGAACCTTCATCACTTGGTGCTGGCTACAAAGGCGAAACCTCCATCGGTTGTCAGATTCGCGGAATCAAAGACGGTAAAGAGAGAACTTACTTTGTGTGGAACAATTGCAACCATGCTGAAGTGTTTAAGGAAATTAAAGCACAGGCTGTATCATACACCACTGGCGTTCCTGCCATGATCGGTGCCATGATGATACTTACCGGAAAATGGGCAGGCAAAGGCGTTTTCAATGTAGAAGAATTCGATCCGGATCCTTTCATGGAAAAACTGAATATTCACGGATTGCCTTGGCATGAAGAGGTTGATAAGGCTTTACCAGTTGAAAAATAGTTATTAGTTATTAGTGATAAGTTATGAGTGTTGGTGAGAAAACAATAAAAGAAAAAAGTTTTTTATTTGCTGTTCAAATCATCAAAGTATACAAGTTTCTTATCGAACAAAAAAAAGAATATGTTCTTAGTAAACAAATCTTAAAAAGTGGTACTTCAATTGGTGCAATGGCTAGAGAGGCACAAAATGCAGAAAGTACAGCTGATTTTATTCATAAATTAGGAATTGCTCAAAAAGAATGTGATGAAACAATTTATTGGCTTGAGCTCTTAAAAGAAACAGAATATTTAAAATCTGAGGAATTTGAGATGTTGTTTTTCAAAGCAAATGAGTTATTAAAAATGATTCGTAGTGCAATAATAACTACTAAACAAAAGTTGCATAATAAATTATAACTCATAATTCATAACTCATAACTGAATATGGCTATTGATTTTAATAAGATTCCATCACCCTGTTACGTGCTCGATCAGGAGTCGCTGCGCATCAATCTGGAAATTTTAAATATGGTGCAAAAAGAAGCAGATGTAAAAATCATTTGTGCACTGAAAGGATTTGCCATGTGGAGTACGTTCCCCATGGTTCGCGAGTACTTGTCTGGTGCGGCCGCCAGCTCTCTCAACGAAGCTCAACTTGTGCTTGATGAAATGGGTTGCACAGCGCACACCTATGCTCCCGTATACTTGGATCATGAGTTTGAAGAGTTACTAGGATATAGTAGTCATATTACTTTCAACTCACTTTCTCAATGGGAAAAATTTCGTGATAGAGTAAAATTATTCACGCGACCAATAACCTGTGGATTGCGCATCAATCCTGAATATTCAGAAGTAGAAACCGAATTGTATAACCCTGCTGTTGCAGGATCACGCCTTGGAATTCGTCCTGCACAAATGCCTGAGAAATTGCCCGAGGGAATTGAAGGGTTGCATTTTCATGTGTTGTGTGAAAATGATTCTTTTGTTTTGGAACGCACTTTACAAAAAGTAGAAGAAAAATTTTCTCATCTGATTAAGCAGGCGAAATGGCTCAACATGGGCGGCGGACACCACATCACACGCAAAGGGTATGATGTGGAACATCTGGTGAAAATGTTAAAGGAATTCAAGAATCGTTATCCAAATCTGGAAGAAGTAATTCTCGAACCCGGCGAAGCGATTGGCTGGCAAACAGGCTACCTGACTTCTACAGTGCAGGATATCGTAGAAAGTGAAGGAATCAAAGTGGCAATGCTTGATGTTTCTTTCACCTGCCACATGCCCGATTGCCTGGAAATGCCTTATAAGCCGACTATATTAAATGCAACGGATGCAGTGCCCGGAAAACCAACTTACAGAATGGGAGGCATGAGTTGTCTGGCCGGCGACTATATGGGCATGGGCGACTATAGTTTTGACAATGAATTAAAGCCCGGTGATCCGATTATTTTTGATGACATGATTCATTATACCATGGTGAAGACATCCACATTCAATGGTGTGAATTTGCCTGCCATTGGTATCTGGACGGAGTCGGATGAATTTATTTTACTGAAATATTTTGGTTACGAAGACTACCGCAACCGTTTGTCCTGATCACACTTCAACCGTTTTCAAGATCGCATTCCAAAGCCCTCTTGCGCTTTCGTCCCAGTTAAACAAAGGTCTGCGACCCCTTCCCCGTGCGATTAGTTCGTTTCTTAAAGCAGGATCAAATGCAATTTTTTTCATGGCGGCTGAAATACTATTGTAATCTGAAGGGTCTGTCAGCAATGCGGCATCGCCCGCCACTTCAGGCATAGAGGATGTGTTCGACGTGATAACAGGGACATCACAACCAAAGGCTTCTACGATCGGAATGCCGAAGCCTTCATAAAAAGAAACATAGGTAAGCGCAAGTGCAGAACCAAGAACCTGATGCAGCTTCCGGGTTTCAAGCCTTCCGGTAAAAATCACATCATCTTTGAACTGCATCTCTTTCCAGATTTTTTCCAGATTAAAGTTGTTCCATAATTTGTCACCTACAATAACGAGTTTGATAGAACATTCGTTCTCCTTACGGAACTGGTCGTATGCACGAAATAAATTCGAAATGTTCTTTCTGGGATGCAGTGATCCAACGAAAATAAAAAAATCATTTCCGGATGTAATTTCCTTTTTTATAAGATTCTTTTCGTCTTCGGTAAGTGACGTGTAACGTTCGTTAGCGCCATTGTATACAACATCAATTTTATCAGAATCAATTTTGTAAAGATCAATTAAATCTTTTTTGGTATGCTCAGAAACAGAAATGATACGCTTCGCTTTTTTTGCATACAAAGGAAAATACTTGCGATAGAATCTTCTTGATACTGGCGGAATATCTTTAGGATTATGCTCGAAAGCAATATCATGAAATGTAATTAGCTGTGGAATATTTAAACGCAGTGAACCATAACTGTCAGGTGAAACAAAAATATCGGCTTTGTATTTTTTCAAGAAGGAAACGATGGAATGCTCAAACCACCAGTACCACAATAAAGGATGCCGTGTCTGTGGGCCAAGAATAACGGGCGTTATATTATCTGAAAAAAGAAATTCATCATCATACTCACGATCGAATAGAAAAACAAATTCGTGCTCCGGATGACTTTTGGTAATACGCTTCAGCGTTTCATATTCCACCCAGCCGATACCTTCCAGCTTTCCTTTTAATAATAATCTTGTATTGACGGCTATTCGCATTACATTTTCCTGTTGCGCAAACTTAAAGACTTTTTTAATATCGCTGATTACTTTTTTACTTTTTTATCTTTATTGAAAAAGTAACTATGTTGTGCCTCTTTATCATTCTTACTTCTGGCAACAAACACCGTCGTTCCTGTATAAGGATCCAGCCCGGTATAATACATGACAGAGGATAAAGTCATAGGCGTGGGCGTCAGCATCTGCACCTGCTCCAAATGGAAGCCCATCTTCCCGGTCTTCTCCGAAAGTGTTTTCATATCATTCGTATCACATCCTGGGTGGCAGGAAATGAAATACGGAATCACCTGCTGGTTCAATGCATTCGCAACGCACACTTCGTCAAAATGTTTTTTAAACAATACGAACTTTTCAAAATCGGTTTTGCGCATCAGTTTTAAAACCTTTGGTTCCGTATGTTCAGGCGCTACTTTTAATCTGCCGGAAACATGGTGAATGATCAGTTGCTTTGCATAAGCCGTTAATCCGAAACGCTGATTGACCGAGCTTTCAAACCCTGTAAACAAATCATAGCGAATCCCGCTTCCGATAAATACTTTCTTAATTCCCTTGATCTGACGCGCTTTCTCATATACGCCCATCAAAGGCTTGTGGTTGTGATCCAGATTGGCACATACCGATGGAAAAATGCACGAAGGTCGTTTGCATTTTTTACACTTTGTTTCTTCAATGCCTTTCATCCGGTACATATTCGCAGTGGGTCCGCCCAGATCGCTCACGTATCCTTTGAAATCTTCCATCTGAACAACAGCCTCCAGCTCATTTAATATAGAAGATTCCGAGCGACTGGAAATAAATTTTCCCTGATGTGCTGAAATCGTACAAAAGCTGCAGCCCCCAAAGCAGCCACGATGCATCGTTACCGAATGCCGGATCATTTCATACGCGGGAATCACACCTCTTTTTTTATAGCGTGGATGCGGAAGGCGTGTATAGGGTAGGTTAAAATAGGAGTCAAGTTCATTGGATTCAGCAACGGGAAGAGAAGGATTCACAACAATTGTCTTTCCATGCATCAGTTGAATCATTCTTTTCTGATCCATCCGGTTTGACTCTTCTTCCACAGTACAAAACATTTTTGCAAAAACCTTTTTGTCTTTCACGCAGGCTTCATGCGAAGGAAGTGTAATGGCATTTTCATTTTCTTTTACAGAATTATTCTGAGAAATGAATGCAGTTTGAGGAATGAAATCAAGCGATGAAACAGCCTTTCCGTTTTTTAATTCCTGTGCAATAGTTAGAATGGTTTTTTCTCCCATGCCGTACACAAGAAGATCGGCGGGACATTCACACAGTATTGAAGGTTTCAGTGTATCACTCCAGTAATCATAATGTGTGAACCTGCGCAGCGATGCTTCAATGCCACCAAGGATAACAGGAACATCCGGAAATAGTTCTTTCAGAATTTTTGTATAAACATAGGTCGCATAATCCGGCCGGAAGCCTGATTTATCATCAGCTGTGTAAGCATCATCCGAGCGGAGGCGCTTGGCTGCGGTGTAATGATTCACCATCGAATCCATGCAGCCGGATGTGACACCAAAGAACAGACGCGGCTTTCCCAGCTTCTTAAAATCACGCAGATCATCCCGCCAGTTGGGCTGCGGAAGAATAGCAACTCTATATCCCGCATGCTCCAGCACACGCCCGATCACAGCAGTTCCGAATGAAGGATGATCCACATACGCATCACCACTCACAAGAATAATATCTACATAATCCCAGCCCAGATCTAGCAGCTCGTCTTTTGAAACGGGCAGCCAGTCTTTGATGGTGAAGGGGGGCTTTTTCATAAATTCATGTCAGATGTGTGATGGAAAATGTAAAAATTCTTAACTCAACTGATTACTGATTACTTTTTCCCTTTAAATCCGGCAGCATCAGTAAGCGTTAATTTAAACGCCCGTTTGCAGTTTCCATTCACCGGAGCATCGAAGCCGGTGAGTTTGCCCTGCACACACACTTCTTTTCCGGCATTTTCTTTTATGGTTTTAAACAGTGTTGCATTGTCAGTGGTTTCCACTTTCACTTCCACCATTTGCTTTCCGTCGGCACTCTTCACAAAAAATTTATCGTACGAATAGCTTACATTCGTGAAAATATTGGCTTCATCCACCACGCCGCTTACCCACATCAGTTCATCCTCGCGTGCATGCTTCTGCCCGCAGGGAGCCTGAAAACTTTCATAAAAAGAAGAAACTGTATAGCAGCACTTCTCTTTGCTTTTGCAGTTTTTTTTCGAACCGCAGCATCCGCTGATGAGCGCGGTAATGATGATGGGCAGAAGGATGTGTTTTTTCATAATAGAAATGATATAACTACAAAGATAGGAAAACAAAAGGATACAGTATTGGATAGTAAAATGATACTAATTAGGAAATGATTATGAAGAAGATTAATTACTTAATCGGAATTTGTTTGACGGATCCTGAACAAACATCACCTTCTTTTATCCCATCAATCCATACCTGTAAAGTTTTTATCCGGGCTTCAGTAAGCTCTGTAAGATATTCTGACCAACACATGGGTTGAATACTTCCGTAATACGAAGGTCCTCTTTCGGGGAATTTCATTAGCATTTCCGCATCTCTGAATTGAATCCAGATTCTTTGCGATATCCTGAGGTTTTTAATAAAAGCAGTATCTTCTTTGTATTCCTTCAGAATTTCCTGATAGATATGATTAAGTTTTTTATCTGTTTTTAGATATTTTTGATTTGCAGCATCATTTAATTCAAGTTGCGTTTGCCCAAAAAGAAAGGATGTTGAACAAAACAATAATGCAATGATTAATATTCTTTTCATTTGTTTTGAGAAATGTGATCAAACAAAAATACTACTTTTTCAATGATTTTACCTTTGGTGCATTTTGGTGCCTTGGTGTCTTGGTGGCAAAGAATTTCCGCCACTAAAACACAAAAGCACAAAACCCCACTAAATTACGTTCGGCGTAGAATTCAGACTACGACGTAAATACAAAAGCTTTCCAAAATATTATTTACCCTCACCGCGGGCCTTTCTACACGAAAGTGATCTTTCAAAATACATTTACAATAAGCATCAAATCTAATTTCTTTATCTTTGATTACATTTTTATGAATCGCATAATTCTCTCCATACTTACCCTGCTGATTCTTCCCTCAGCTCTTCTGTCGCAGAACATGACGCAGACCATTCGCGGAACTGTGCGCGACCGCGACTCCCAAAAGCCTTTGTGGGGAGCCAGTGTGGTTGTGGTGCAGTCGCAGCCGCTCATCGGCATCACAACAGATTCCGTGGGGAAGTTCCGTTTATCAAAGGTTCCCGTGGGAAGACACACACTGAAGATTTCATTCATCGGGTATGAAGACCTTGTATTGCCTGAACTGATGGTTGGTTCCGGAAAAGAAATCGTTTTGAATATCGAACTGAAAGAATCCGTAAAGACCTTTAAAGAAATAAAAATTACCGCCAACAGTGAAAGGGAAAAACCGCTGAACAGCATGTCCACGGTCAGTGCAAGATCATTCAATACCGAAGAAACCGGGCGATATGCCGCCTGCATCAACGATCCTTCGCGCATGGCACAATCGTTTGCCGGCGTTTCCGGAAACGGGGACCAGAGCAACGAAATCATCATCCGCGGAAATTCTCCTCGGGGAATGCTTTGGCGCATGGAAGGAATCGAAATTCCCAACCCCAACCACTTCACTGGCGGGCAGGGCAATTCCGGAGGCGGTGTGAGCATCCTCAGCAACATCATGCTTTCGAATTCCGATTTCTTTACCGGTGCTTTCCCCGCCGAATACGGCAATGCGCTCTCGGGTGTGTTTGATATTAATCTGAGAAAAGGCAATGCCGAAAAACGCGAATACGCTTTTCAGTTCGGTGTGCTGGGCAGTGAGATCGCGCTGGAAGGGCCTCTCAGTAAGAAGAACGAAAGTTCCTATCTGTTCAGTTATCGTTATTCCACGCTCGACTTTTTATACAAAATCGGATTGAAAGTTGCCGGAAACATCATCCCGAAGTTTCAGGATTTCTCGTTCAACTTCAACATGCCCACCAAAAAAATCGGACGCTTCTCCCTGTTCGGCATCGGCGGATTGTGCAGCCTGGGCAACGATCCCGTATATGATTCCGCAAAATGGAAAAAGTTTTCCGACCGCTTCTTTTATGATGAAACCGGAAAGATAGGCGCAACGGGCCTCAGCAATTTTTATCTTTTCAGAAACGGAAAAACCTATCTAAAAACTGTTCTTTCTTTATCCTCCGACGAAACGGCCAGCGATGAAGACACCGTGAGCAAAGCATACACCAACGTGCATTTGAACGACAACCGCTTTTTGTATTATTATCCGCGGGCATCCATTATGCTGAATCATAAATTCAATACGCAGCATGTGATACGGACGGGAATTTTGTACAGTGTTTACGGATACGATCTTCTTTCCAAATCACTCGTGGGTGAAGACGGAATGTATCATTCCAGAATCGACACCAGCGGGCGCACCGCGCTGACGCAGGCATACGTGCAGTGGCAGTATCATCCGCTGGAAAACCTGACGCTGAATGCCGGCCTGCATTCCATGCTGTTCGCACTGAACAACACGTACAGTATAGAACCGCGTTTCGGTCTGCGCTGGGAGTTCAGCGGAACGCAAACGCTGACGGCGGGTTTCGGTATGCACAGCCGCATCGAATCTATTTCGAATTATCTGGTGGCGCATCGCGATACGGCCGGAAATATTTTTTACCCTAACCGTGAAGTGGGCTTCACGCGCGCGCTGCATGCAGTGGGCGGATACGAGCGGATGCTGCGCGAAGACCTGCAGCTGAAGGTGGAATTGTATTATCAGTATCTCTACGATGTGCCCGTGGAGGATACCGCTTCCTCCTTTTCGGCCCTGAATTATTCGGGCGGCCTCACCGATATGACGCTAGTGAACAAAGGAACCGGAAATAATTATGGCATCGAGATCACGCTCGAAAAATTCTTTACACACAATTTTTATTTTCTTTTCACCAGTTCGCCGTATCAATCGCGGTACAAAGGAAGCGACGGCGTGCTGCGCGACAGTTATTACAACGGGAAGTATGTGCTGAACCTGCTGGGCGGCAAGGAATGGAAAACAGGAAAAAACAAAAACAATATTATCGGTTGCAACCTGCGTGCGATTTACAAAGGGGGCAATCGCCAAACGCCTATTGATCTAAGTCTTTCGCAGAGTTCGGGCAACACCGTGTATGTGAACGATCAAATTTATTCGCTGGCTGGCCCGCTCTTTTTCCGCACCGATGTGGGTTTCAGCTACAGGCACAACGGAAAGAAAGCCGCCTGGATACTGAGCTTCGATGCCGAAAACGCCATGAACCGCAAGAACGTATACAGCACCTATTACGACCGCGACACAAAAAAGATTGAGTACAATTATAATCTGGGGCTGATACCGATAATTGGGTTTCGGGTGGAGTTTTGATTTGGGCGCCCGCCGCAATTCCCCTTCTGGATAGAAGGGGTGGACTGCGCAGCAGGACGGGGTAGTCGAATCCGTCGCGAACGCATCCAAAGGTTTAGTGAGCGGATTAATCAAAAAACATTTGGATCGAAGATCTCGTACAGAATGTGCGAGTATCTTCAAATACTCAATTTACGGTCAATCATTCTAAGAAGTATTTGGGCGCCTTAACGGGCTGCTCCGGGGTCCGCTTCGCTTCCGCCAGCCAGAATTCACCAATGTTTCGCTTCTTTGAATGAGCAGTCATCCTGAGCGGAGTCGAAGGATGACAACTAAGCATAATCCTCTGTAGCGAAACATTTTTGTTTGTACATATGTCCCTCTGGCTGGGCCTTCGCCCTCCGCATCCCGGGCGCAGATATTAGTTTTTTGCTTCAGTCATTAGTTAAAACGTAACTCCTGTTCACAAAATTTTCAAACCTTCGAAATAATTAATTTCCAACGCTCTTTTATAGTAGTATCCTTGATGAATTCATAAATAAAATTGCCAATTGGAATATGTTCGCCTTTAAATTCAAATTTATAATAACCTTCTGTTTCTTCTACTTTTTTCCCAAATAATAATAAAACATCAAAAACATTAGATCGCTCTGTTTGTACTACCAAATTGCTGCTTGACAAGTAGGGTTTATTTGGATTGCTATTAAATATTATTTCAGCCCTGCGAAATGTTTGATGATCTTTTTGTATTGGATTCAGGTCTTTTGAAAAATTAAAAAATTCATAACAAAATTGCACTTCAGAAACCTGCCTATATTTCAGACGTATTAATGGTAATGGTTGATAATTTTCATCAACATTTAACCACATAGTAGAGATTTCTAAATTTGAATAACTGTCTATAATATGAAAAAATTGATTTAAAGATTTAAATGTTAAAGGTGGAGTAACTTTCTTTAACTTTTCAGTTTTTATTTTACCTATATAACTTATGAAAATTAGAGTTAAGATAAGGAGTATTAGTATGACTGGTATATAGTACATTATTTTAATTTTTTCTTCTACCCTTTGTTTTATGCTTAAGTGTAATTTTCAATTCTCCAATTATCGATATTTCTCTCCTGAATGTTACAACTAATACCAATAAAAACTATCTTTTTGTTTTTTATCAGATATTTTTCATAATATTTTTTCTCAATGATTTGTTTAATAGCAACATTAGGATTTGACATTTTAAACTCAAGTATTAGTATTTGATTTTCAAGATCAATTACTGAATCAATACGACCAAGATTAGTTTCATCTTCACTGATAATTTCGAACCCTAGTACTTTTAGTAAAATATGGAAATTAGAATGAAAAAAAGCTTCATTAACTTTAATATCATAAGAAATGCTTGCAAAAATAGATTTAACATCTCTGAAAAAATCATCAAAATTATTTTCTATTAAATTCTTTTTCATTTTATCATTCCTATTGTACTCTTTTAATACAGAATTGATTTTGGGAAGTGGTAACCATGAAATATTTCTAATAGCTTGTTTCTCGATCTCTACATGTTTATTTAGTGCCACTTCAATAATCTTCTTTTCATTTACGTAATCAATGTCAATCTTTTTTAGAAATTCACCTTTGATTAATATTTGATAGGAATAGGTATACCATTCATCCATCCCCACATAAACAACGTCTTCAAATGAACCTTTTATTTCAGATTCTTTAATAATCTCAGCAGCCTTATCTTCTTCAACAGATAATAAGTAACCAACCAATTGTTCATTAAGATCCATTCTTGTTATTTACTCTAGTTCTATTTAAAAGCAGCTAACCTACAGTATTTACAAATTTATACATTATTATTAATCTCACCAAGAAAAATGAAATAAGTGCTCCCTTTCCATATTCATAGGGAAAGGGTCGGGGATAGGGTAAGTACCGCTAAGCTCCAAAAAAATTAAGTAAAAATTCTTATGTTTCTGATATACTAAAACAAAAATCTCCTCGTTTTTATTTCATAAAACAACAAATTGTTTAACTATTAAAACCTACTGCCATGAACACATTCATTGAAACAGGTCACGCTAAAAACGTAGCAAACTTTGAGGACCTCATCTCGTTCTGCTCCGGTTATGGCGTCGCCTACAACCCTTCCCGCAATGCCCTGAAAATACCGGCAATGCAAACCCTGCTTACTTCTTCCCGCACTGCCCTCCAAACGGCAAAGGCTGCAAAAACTGCGTATGACAACGCTACCAACAACCGTGAAACTGCATTCCTGGGTTTCCGAAAGCTCGCAACACGTATCATAAACGCCCTCGATTCCACAGAAGCATCAAGGCTTACCGTGAACGATGCAAAATCAATCAATCGTAAAATTCAGGTTAAGCGAGCAAAGAAAATTGAAGAGGTTGTTCCGGTAACGCCCGAAAACCCTACCGCTTCAGCCGAAATACACCACATCTCTGTATCGCAGCAAAGCTACGATTCCCAAATCGATCATCTCGCAAAGTTGGTTGTAATACTCACTGCAGAACCCTTGTACAATCCCAACGAAGCCGATCTGAAACTGACTGCGCTGAACACATACCTCACAAACTTGCGCACGCTGAACACCGCTGTAATCAATACGGCCACTCCTTTCAGCAATGCAATCATCTCCCGCGATACCCTGCTGTATATGTCCGAAACGGGTCTGGTTGATATTGCTAAAGCAGTTAAAAAATATGTAAAGTCAGTATTTTTCGCAACCAGTCCCCAATACAAACAAATCAGCAAAATCCAGTTCCGCCACGTAAAATAACCCCGCACTTCCTGTGACTCGGTTTATATATATGAATCCCTGTATGCCGCAACATACAGGGATTTCCTTTTAATTCCCCTTCTGGATAGAAGGGGTGGACTGCGTAGCAGGACGGGGTAGTCGAAATACTCAATTTACGGTCAATCATCAAAAGAACTTTTAACGGGTGGACTGCGTAGCAGGACGGGGTAGTCGAAATACTCAATATACGGACAATCATCAAAAGAAGCATTAACAGATGGACTCGAACTGAGCAGTTGAATCCGTCGCGAACGCATCAAAAGAATTAGTGATAGGTTTATTGAAATACATAAATTTGCATATTCTCATCAATACACCCAATGAAGTATTATAGCATTTCTACAAAGGATAGTGCAATAGAAGCTGAAACTTTCTTCATTCACTCAACAATTCTCTATAAAAATTATACGCCTGCAATACCCTTTAATCCTGAGTTAAAAGAGCGTGCAAAAGAACTTCGTAAAGCAGGAAATTTAGCTGAGGTTATTTTCTGGAAGCAGGTTCATAGAAAAAATTTCTGGGGAATAGACTTTGATCGTCAAAAGGTGATAGGTAATTATATTGTTGATTTTTTTGTTAAAAGTTTAAGCCTTGTAATTGAGATTGACGGACGCAGTCATAATCAAAAAGAAGTACAAGACAGGATCAGGCAGGATTATCTGGAATCAATAGGGTTATATGTATACAGAATTAAAGATGCCGACATACGAAATGATTTGAATTCAGTGATTGAAGAATTGGAGCGATTTATACTTCATCGTTATGCAACACCCCGCCCTATCGGGCACCCCTCTGCCAGAGGGGATTTTAAAAATTCCCCTTCTGGATAGAAGGGGTACTCCGCTTGCGGAGGGGGGTAGTCGAAATACTGGTTTACAAGCAATCAACCAAAGAAGTTTATAGGCACCTGCCGCAATTCCCCTTCGAGATCGAAGGGGTGGCACGAAGTGACGGGGTAGTTGAAAATACTAAATTTACAGCCATTCATCCAATGACGCTTTAACGTGTGGACTGCGCAGCAGGACGGGGTTATTAGTCTTTATTGAGAAAGGACTTTAGTCCTGATAGTGAAAAATGAACTCCAAAAGGAATTCTACCACCTTCAAAAAGAAAACTACCACCTGTAAAAAGAATTCTCCTTCCTGAAAAAAGAATAAGAGCACCTTCAAAAAGAAAAAGAGAAACGCAAAAAAGAATTATTCAACCTGTAAAAAGAAAACCCGCATCTGCAAAAAGAATTCTCCCACCTGTAAAAAGAAATCTTGCACCTGCAAATTGATTTTTTTTCTGATTCTTCAGGAAAACTCCTTCCTGCATAAAGAAATCCCGAACCTGTAAAAAGAATTCTTCTACCTGCAAAAAGAATTATTCCGCCTGTAAAAAGAATTCTTGCACCTGTAGCAAAAATATCTGTGTCTAATCTGTGTATATCTGTATCATCTGTGGTGAAAATAAGATCGCAGATTATGATAGCATAACACCAATAAGGTTTTCAGCCAAATGAAATCCGTCTATCCATATCCTGCATTAGATAACAAACCCCCAAAATAAATGTATAAGCTTCTTCAGGTAACAATCACTTCCCTGTCCGCTGGTCAGGCGGGGGTCTTCCGTCTCCGGTCTTCCGTCCCTTTTATATTTACAATTAACAAAACACTGAAAGGCGCTTGCCTGTGTGCTGGACTTCCATTTCCGTCTTCGGTCTCCGGTCTTCCGACCAAAAAAACCATACCCTGTTTTGTATAATATTAAAAACATCTTCCTAAATTCGCATCAAACAAAACCAACGATTATGACCCGACATGCAATTCTTTCACTGTTCGTAGTGGCTGTTGTTATTTTCTCAGCAGGCTGCGGCGGATCTGGTAAAAAAACCGATCAGAAAAACGATTCCACTAAAACCGACAGCGGTATGCAGAAAAAACTGGCGCAGTTCGCCACCTTCAAACTGACCACCGACATGAGCAAACTGTCGGACAAAGAAAAACAAATGATTCCGCTGCTGATTGATGCAGCCATGATCATGGACGATCTTTACTGGATGCAGACTTATGGAAACAAAGATGAGTTTCTGGCAACGATTAAAGATGAAGATGCAAAGAAGTTTGCCAACATAAATTACGGCCCCTGGGAGCGCCTGAACGACAACCAACCTTTTCTGGAAGGTGCAAAAGTAAAAACACCGGGTGTAAATTTTTATCCGGCGGATATAACGAAAGAAGAATTTGAAAAGCTTGCTGATAAAGATAAAAAGAGTCAGTATACCGTTATTGTTCGAAATCCAGATAAGAGCCTGAAAGTGGTTTGGTATCATGAATACTACAAGGACAAACTTTCGAAAGCTTCTGATCTGATTAAACAAGCTGCTGCATTGTGCGAAGATGCCGGACTGAAAAAGTATCTGGAACTGCGTGCCGATGCATTGATGACCAGCAATTACAAGCCCAGCGATATGGCATGGATGGATATGAAGACCAACAAAATTGATTTCATCTGCGGCCCGATCGAGAATTATGAAGACGGTTTGTTTGGTTACAAATCGGCATTCGAAGGATTCGTTTTGGTGAAGGATATGGAATGGAGCAACAAGCTTGGAAAATTCACGGGCATGCTTCCGATTCTGCAAAAGAAATTACCGGTTGAAGATAAATACAAAAAGGAAGTTCCTGCAGCAGGCTCTGATCTTGGCGTGTATGATGCCATCTACTATGCCGGTGATTGCAATGCGGGAAGTAAAACCATTGCTATCAATCTGCCAAACGACGAAGATGTTCAGCTGAAGAAAGGTTCACGCCGCCTGCAACTGAAGAATTCGATGAAAGCAAAATTCGACAACATTCTGATGCCGATTGCGAAAACACTGATGGATCCTTCACAGATGAAGAACGTGAAGTTTGATGCTTTCTTCACCAATGTAATGTTTCACGAAGTGGGACATGGTCTTGGAATTAAGAAAACAGTCAACGGAAAAGGCTTTGTACGCGATGCGCTGAAAGATCTGTATTCAGGAATCGAAGAAGCGAAAGCGGATATTCTCGGTTTGTTTATGGCTACCACGTTGATTGAAATGAAAGAAATCACAAACATAACTGCTGAAGACTGCTATGTTACTTTTGTTGCAGGTATCTTCCGTTCCGTTCGCTTTGGTGCAGCCAGTGCGCATGGTAAAGCCAATATGATGTGCTTTAATTTCTTTGAAGATAACAAGGCATTTACTGTAAACAACGACGGAACTTACAAAGTAGACTTTGTGAAAGTGAAGGAAGTAGTGAACCTGTGGGCTGCTAAAATCATTACCTGGCAGGGTAATGGTGACTATGACGGACTGAAAGCTTATTTTGAAAAGAACAGCAACATACGTCCGGCTTTGCAGAAAGAACTGGATCGCCTGAAAACTGCTAATATCCCTGTGGATATTATTTTCGATCAGGGAAAACAAACGTTAGGGTTGAAGTAATCTGAGTATTTTACCCGATTTTGGATTTGAGATTTATGATTTTTGATTGCATGACTTTGCTTTTTTGAAATCATAAACCCAGATTCCTAAATCATAACTCGTATCATATGGGAATTGTAAAAGAATTCAAGGAATTTGCGGTACGTGGCAATGTCTTCGACATGGCGATTGGTATCGTGATTGGTGCTGCATTTGGAAAAATTGTAACATCACTTGTGACAGATGTAATCTTACCTCCACTGGGTATTTTAATAGGCGGGGTTGATTTCACAGACCTAAGCATCATATTACAAAGTGCGAGTGTGGACGCTCTTGGAAAACCGGTTGATGCAGTTGTGCTGGGTTATGGTAAGTTCATTCAAACCCTTTTTGATTTTGTCATCGTTGCGTTCGCCATATTTTTGGTGATCAAGGGAATGAATAGAATAAAGCGTAAACAGGCTGCTGAAGCACCACCTGAGCCAACAAACCAAGAAAAGTTACTTACAGAAATACGTGATTTATTAAAATCGCAGAAGTAGAAAAAAAAGAGCCATCAACGATGGCTCTTTTTTTTATTTAAGATTTAGTTGTTTTTTGACGAGCGGTAGAATGTCGTCTCCTTTTTCAAAATAAAGAAGAACACCCACACCGGCGTCAATAATGTATGTGTAACCATTTGCTTTAGCTACATCTTCGATAGCTTTCTTTGCCTTGTCAATAATAGGCTGCATCAGTTCGCCTTCTTTTTTCTGAAGTTCACTCTGTGCAGATTCCTGGAAATCCTGAATTCTTTTTTGCAAATCAACAAGTTCTTTTTCTTTCACCTGTTTGATCAGATCGGTGTATTTTGCGCCATTGGCTGTATAATCATCATACTTTGTCTGAAGTTCATTCTTCATTATAGTCAGCTGATCATCCAGTGATTTTGCATAATTTTCGATAACTTTCTTGGCAGAATCACGGCCGGGCATGATGCCCAGCAGTTCATTGGAATCGATGTGTCCAATTTTTTGTTTGTTCTGCGCAAAAAGTGCAGCAGGGATAAGGAGCGTGCAGGCCAGTGCCAGCAATAAAAATCGTTTCTTCATATTCATTAATTATTTGGGTTTATTATCATCTTTGTTTGTACCGAAGCCGCCGGGTTTGTATCCGAGTGATTCAAGAACCTGATCGCTGATGTCAATTTTCGGACTGACATAAAGCATAATTAAATCACTTGATTTGTCAAATACAATCATGTAATTTCCTTTGGTGCCGATATCGTTTACTGCATTGTACAGTTTATCCTGAATGGGTTTGATCAGTTCCTGACGTTTCTTGAAAAGATCACCGTCGTTACCAAAACGTTTTTTCTGAAGTTCCTTGGCTTCTTTTTCTTTATTCAGAATTTCATCCTGACGTTTCTTTTTAATGTCTTCGGGAAGGAGTACTTGTTCTGCCTGATACGATTTGTATAGTTTATCGATTTCAGCAAATTTTCCTTCAATTTCTTTTTGCCAGTCTACTGAAAGCTGGTCAACCTGTTCCTGTGCAGCATTGTATTCAGGAATGTTTTCAAGGATGTATTTTGTGTCTACATACCCGATCTTCTGTTGTGCAAATGCGAATGCGCCAACAAAAAGAACTGCTGATAATGTTAAGAGAATGCGTTTCATAATTTTTTCCTCCAAATTTAGAGATTATTTGTTAATAGCATAAAAATATCTGTGTGTTCTATTCAATAGATGTGCCAATTGAGAAATGGAACTGTCCGCCAGATATGCTGTTTGAGTAGGGCCCCTTGTCGAAACCATAGCCCCAGTCGAGTCCCAGCATACCAAAGAAAGGCAAATAAATTCTGACACCCACACCGGCAGAGCGTTTCATGGAGAAAGGATTAAAATCTTTAAATTTCAACCACGAGTTTCCTGCTTCAACAAATCCCAAAACAAAAATGGTAGCCATCGGATTAAGTGAAACCGGAAATCTTAATTCAGCGGTATATTTATCAAATATTGAGGCGCCAATATATGACCCCGTAGGACCTCTCGGTGTAATTGTCTGATTTTCGTAGCCGCGAAGTGCGATTAGTTCACGTCCGTCAAATGAATTATAACCGGTAAGGCCATCACCACCTACATAGAAGCGTTCAAAAGGTGCAAGCCCTACTTCAGGATTATACATTCCAAGAAAGCCATATTGCATGCGTGTATTCAGAACAAGATTTCCAGCCAGTCGCGTAAACCAGGATGCTTTGAATTTCCATTTGTGGTATTCTACCCAATGATATTTTTCCTGAGAAGAAAGGGTTGAATAATCTTTGCTATTAAAAACAGAATAGGGTGGGGTGAACGATGCTTTCAGCGAAAATTCAGAACCGGCACGTGCATAAATCGGTGCGTCAATCGAGTTTCTTCCGATAGCAACACCAAGACTGACATTGTTTGCAACACCATTGCTGAATCCTGAAATCAGGCTGTAGTTGTCAAGTGTATAATTCTGTAAAGTTGCATCGGTATAGAAAGTAAAAAAGTCATCCGGCCACTGCATACGTCTTCCCAGGCCAACCACAACACCATTAATGCTCATTGCCTGACGCAATGAATCAGTACGTTTACGACCGTTTGAATTCAAAAAAGTATGAAATAAAGTAACGCTTAAAGCATTGGGTTTTTTACCGCCCAACCAGGGTTCTGTGAAAGATGCATTGTAAGACTGATAATATAAACCATTTGATTGTGCACGAATGCTCAGCATTTGACCGTCGCCGGAAGGCAAAGGTTTCCAAGCGCCTTTCTTAAAAGTTTTTCGAGCGGAAAAATTATTGAACGAAAGGCCGAGTGTGCCGATAACACGCCCTGCGCCCCAACCACCGGACATTTCAACCTGATCGGATGAAGTTTCTTCAACGGTGTATTCAAGGTCTACCGTTCCATTAGAAGGATTGGGTGTAGGAGAAATATTTATTTTTTCAGGATCAAAGAAACGCAATTGTGCAAGCTGACGAACAGAGCGCTGAATATCGGAGCGGTTAAATAATTGTCCGGGCTTGGTTCGAATTTCACGAAGGATAACTCTGTCGCTGGTTTTTAAATTACCAGTAATTGAAATGCGGTTAATAGTTGCCTGCTTTCCTTCACTGATACGTATTTCAATGTCGATAGAATCGTTATCGATCTGCGTTTCTACAGGGTTGATTGAGAAAAACAAATAACCATCATCCATGTATAAAGAAGAAACATCACGTCCGTCTTTATTCATAGTCAGATTTTCATTCAGTAAAGATTGGTTGTAAATATCGCCCCGTTTTATTTTCAGAATTTCGGTCAACTCCTGCGTAGTGTGCTTTGTGTTACCAACCCATGAGATGCTACGGAAATAATATTTTTTTCCTTCTGCAATTGTAAGGTAGAGATCAATGTAGCGGTCATCCACTTTTACAAGAGAATCCTTTGTAAGCACAGCATCACGAAAGCCTGCAAGGTTGTACTTTTCAATGACTTTGTTTTTATCGGCTTTATAATCTTCTTCCGAATATTTGGAAGCTTTCAGAATACCAAAGGTTCTTTTTCGTTTGGTTTCTTTCAGGAAGCGGGCAATTTGTTTATCGGAATAATGGGTGTTTCCTTCAATATGGATTGTCTGAATTTTCACCTTTGAATGCTTGTTGACAGTGATATCCAGATTTGCATAATTGGCATAAGCGCTATCCGTTTTTTGAACGATATTAACTTCAGTATTCAGATATCCTTTGTCAACAAAATGTTCGAGAATAATATTTTTCGACATCATCAACCGGTTGCTGGTGATAGCGTCGCCTTTGGTAAGTGTGATTTTTTCCTTGATCTTATTGGCTTCTGCTTTTCTAAGGCCGATAATTGAAATTCTAGACAGTTTGGGTCTTTCCTTTAAATATATATCAAGAAAAATGGTTGTGCCAATCAGTTTGGTTGCTGTAATTTTTACATCAGAAAAAAGTCCCTGCTCCCAAAAAATCTGAATGGCGCGTGTGATTTTTTCACCGGGAATTTTTATTTTATCTCCCACCTTGAGACCTGAAAGGCTTATCAGAGTGTTGTTGTCAAGATATTGTACCCCGGAAATTGTAATCCCGCCGATTTCATATTCACGGGGAACAGAATAGTCAATTTCAAAGTTCGAAAGATTGGTAACCTGTGTAAATGCAGGTGAGACCAATCCTAAAAAAATGTAAGCAATCCAAAGAACCTTTTTCATTATACGTTATTTTTTATTTGTTCACTGGTCAGTCCGAAGCGTCTTTCCCTTTGTTGAAAGTCAACTAAAGCGTCATAAAAATCTTCTTTTCGGTAATCTGGCCAGAGAACGGGAGAAAAATACAATTCAGCATAGGCGGTTTGCCAGAGCAGGAAATTGCTGATACGTTGTTCACCACTGGTGCGTATCAGTAATTCAGGATCAGGTATTCCGCGGGTATATAAATAATCAGAGAATAAACGATCTGAGATTTCGTCAGGTTTTAAATTTCCGTTTATGCATTCAGAGGCAATGTTTCTGACGGCATTGACAATTTCTTCATGGGAACTATAACTCAGTGCCAGGACTAAGTTTAAGCGGGAGTTGGAAGAAGTTTTCTGAATAACATCCATTAATTCCTGACGGCATTCTTCGGGAAGTTTATCAGTATTTCCAATTGTGAGGAGGCGAATATTATTTTTGTTTAAAGTATCAATTTCACCGTGAATAGTTTTGACTAGAAGATTCATCAGTGCATCAACTTCCTCTTTGGGGCGGTTCCAGTTTTCAGTAGAAAAAGCGTAAAGAGTGATGTACTCAACACCAAGTTCAGTGGCCGCTTCCGTAACCTGACGTACAGATTCCACGCCATTGTTATGGCCATAAATGCGCGCCTGTCCCTGTTTCTGAGCCCAGCGACCGTTTCCATCCATAATTATCGCAACGTGCTTTGGCAACCGCTTACGATCAACATCCTCTATTCTTGCCATTTCAGATTTTAAAAAAAGTAGTCCGGCTTTGTTAGCGGGAATCGTATTCGTGGAATTTTCTTGATTTACCATAAGCCGGGCAATTTTCTTTTCCGGCTTTAATCCGGAATGAAAGAATGATTCCGGCAAAGGAGTACCAGTCTTTATTTTTTGAGTTCCCGCGCTGGAGATCCGTATTATTGGGTGTTTCGCCCAAATCACGGATTGTACGGTCACTTAATACCAATGCAGTGGGCCCATTTTCACTTCCTACAGTATATGGATCTGCATAGGTTGAACTCACATCATCGAGGTAGTCGGTGAAAGTTCTGCGCATGCCGTACTCAAATCCAAGAGAAATTTTTCCAAAAAGATTGAATCGAAATCCCAGACCGAAAGGAATTGCAAAAGAAGTTAAGGAGTAGGGTTGTCTGTCGGGATACATGGAAGTTCCCTGTCCTTCAGTACCCAATGGTTGAAGGGCGTACCATGTGCCTTCGTAATTTGCTTTCGGGTTGAATTTGAACATTGAAATCCCTCCAAAAATGTAAGGTGTAAAAGGATATTTGGGATTTCCAGTGATATATGGAAGAAAATTAAATTCACCTTCTGCAGAAAAATCAGCCACCACTGATTTGAAGCTTAAATTTCTTTTTGCATTAAAATCAGAGATAAGGTCATCTCCCGCTACATTTCCATAGAAGAAATTTCCTTTAAAAGAAAATCTTGGGTTGAAGTTATACCGGTAAACAATCCCGCCGGCCGGCCGGATCATGAGAAATTGTTTGTATGGGTTAAGGTCGCCGATGTAATAGGAGGTACCTCCAAAAAAACCGACTTCAGAACGTTGGGCTTTTATTGACTGCATTGGTAGTGTCAACAAAAAGAGCAAAAGAAGTTTTAGTGTAGTTTTCATAGTTTAATTTAGAATTTTGGAATTCCAAAGAAACGTTTAGAATGAGGAATTTTATAACGCATAGTAATGGTCATAAACATATAGGAATCCTTATCTCCGGGATCTCCACGTTGTTGGTTTGCTGTAGTTGCGCCAGGAATAGCTCCTGTAGTAGGGTTTGAAAAGTATCCAGCCATTGTACCTAACTCGTCAGTCATGTATTCTTTGTCTGGATAAGTAGTGCTTACATCATCCATGTAATCAGTAAAAGTTTTGCGCATTCCAATTTCGAGGCCAATGAACCATTCTTTGGATAAAATGTATTTAAACCCAATACCCATTGGGATGGCAAGCTGAATGCGATGATAAGGAGTGCGGGAATCATAGTAGCCTTGTCCTTCAGTACAAAGTGGTTTAAGAGCATACCACGCTCCGTCAACATATTTTCCTTTAGGATTAAAGTAGAAACCACCAATTCCAGTGAAGATATAAGATGTGAAATGGATGTTTTTTAAACCCTGGATACCTTTGAGGCGATAACGGTGGCCTTTTTTCTCCCTGATAAATTCATAACAAACTTTACCGGCTGTTTCAACAATGGGAGAGCGATAAGTAATATTTCTGTTGTTGCGGGCAGGCTCAGTTGTAAGTTTGTCGGCCCCGTATATCCAACCATACGTCATATCAAATTGAGTGCAGATTTCTTTTGTTACTCTATAAGAATATCCAATAGTTGTAAGCGGGCGGGTAGCACGAAATTCAAAATCACGAAGGCCATTGGTACCAATCTGGTTAGCACCCCCCAATTCCCCAAGAAAATTAGTTGTTCCCAAACCAAAAAGAAATTCAGCGCGGTTTCGCTTCCACATCTGTGCCTGAGCAACGATTGGAATAAACAGCAATATCAACAAGTATTTTTTCATATGCATGAGCAGACAAATTGCAATTATCTCAACAAAAATAATAAAAAAAATGTCTGTTTGTATAAGTAAAACGCCTATTTGACTCGTTTAGTCTTAAAGAAAGTTAAATTCTTTTATCCGCCCCCCACATAAGTTTGTCTCTCAGTGTTTTAAGAAAGCTCTGTTCAATAAATTTTACGAGTTTAATTTCAAAGTCTGCCTTACGGATTTCAAGTTCAGTACCCATTTCAAGTTTCATTGACCTTGAATCAACCCCAAGCATAAAGGTTGAATTACGTCCTTCGGTTTTAAAACGCAGGATAGATTCGCTGTTAATGACCATTGGCCTGACGTTCAGATTATGGGGTGCGATAGGAGTTATAACAAAATCTTTAGAATCAGGCGCCAGAATGGGTCCGCCACAACTAAGGGAATACGCTGTAGAGCCAGTGGGTGTTGAAATAATCAAGCCGTCGGCCCAGTATGAATTTAAAAATTCCTCATTCAAATAGGCGTGAACGAGAATCATGGATGAAGCTTCATTCTTATTGATTGTGATGTCGTTAAGTGCAAAATTTTCTTTCCCGAAAATTCCCAGCCCGGAAGAAATCGAAATTAAAGATCTGGAATCAATATTATAATTCTTATTGAGAATATTATCAATAGCCATATCAATTCCTTCAACGGAAACACACGAAAGAAACCCAAGTCTTCCTGTATTAATTCCAAGAATGGGTATAGCTGATTCGCGCACCAGACTTACAGCTTCAAGCATAGTCCCGTCGCCACCAATGCTAAACATAAAATCCAGAGAAGGTTTTATTTCAGCGGGTGAATGAAAAACCGGGAAGGCCTTCGTATCAGGCAAAACTCGGATGTAATCCTTGTAATAGGGTTCGTAGAATACGATGTCGATTTTTGCAGATTCAAGACGGGATATGAGATTCCGGATTTCACGAATCCATTTCTCATTCACTTTTCTTCCAAAAATTCCGATTCTCATAAATTGTTTATATAGGTGCCAGAAAATGCAAAAATAACCCACTTTCGTTCATGTGGTTCAAAGAATATTCGATTCTGAATACTTTATCATAATAGGTTACCAGATCAATTCCAATTCCTGTGCTATACAGGAATAAATTAGATAATGGATTGTGATTATTCCACTGGTTATCCCAAACGTATCCGCCATCGCTAAACAAATTCAGATACAAGGCGTAATAGCCACGGCCAAACTTCTCGGATGGGATGAAAGAGAGATGGAATGTGCGGTTGCTGATCAGGGTATATTTCAGATTTGTTTTAAACATAGTGTAGTGCTGCCCATCGACAACATAATATTCATAACCCCGGATGTATTGATTGTTATAACCCAGCCCGCGCTGCAGATAATAGGGTTGTGGAAAATGATTCGAAATTTTTCCTGCCACACTGGCCGAAAAATTAAAATGATACGGTAAAGGAATAAATTTTTTCAATACTGCGGATGCCTGCAAAATATCAAGATTGTCGTTTCCTAAAAAACCCAGGCCATACTTCGCTGTATTGAATTCAAAATAATGACCGCGCATCGGATAAAAACGTGAGTCGCGGTAATCGGCAGCAAAACGATAATTAACAGAAAGAAATTGTTTGAATTTTTTTTGATTATTAAAATATTCGGGAGAAGAAACCCGAAGGGAATCTGAAATTTTTGCCTGAACAAATCCAAACTGAATGATGTGATTAAAATACAAGCCCTGCCGGCAGGTCAATTGTATGTTGGCATTCAATTCATGAAGAGAAAAGTTTTTTTCATCATTGAAATATTGCAGTTCATTTCCCCAGGAACGATAGGGAATCATATGATTACGGGATAACGTGAATACGAATGCAGAGCCAAACACTTGTTTTTTGTCGAGATAAGGAATCTTATAAGCCATTCCGATTTCCTGATCATAGCCGGTGCGGGCAAGGAATTTCAGCGATTCTTTTCGTCCCCTGAAGTTAACCCGATCGATAAAAATACCGTAATTTATTTTTTTAAAATCAGGATTTTTTATCCAGACATTGATATCCCGCTCTGCGATTTCTAATAGCGGAAACGGCCACAGATACCATCTTTCAACAACACTGATTAAAATTGAACCTGAAGAATCTTTTTTTTCTATCGTAACGAAATTAAATAATGAAGTATTTAAAAGATTTTCACGACTGCTTCTGAAAAGATCTTTTTCTTCGGGAAGAAAAATTGTATCACCAGTCTGGAACTCCAGTTCTCGAAAGATAATATGAGAGCGTGTTATCTTGTTCCCGGATACTTCAATTTTTTTAACAATAAAATAGGACGTGTCAATTGTTTGCGAAAATGAAAAGGAAGAATAAAAAATGAGAAATAGTAAACAAAAGAAATTGTACAAAAAACAAAATGATAATTTATGCTTTGCTTTACCCATTGGGCGTTTTAGATATTCAGATAGTTCATAAACTGATCGTAGCGGTCTTTTAAATCATCCAGATATTCCGCTTCGCTAAATGATGCTTTTACAATATAATCATACCTGTGAAAAGTTTTCAGGATGGGTTCAATATTCGTCACATTGACTTTCAGCGTAACCTCCATTTTCATGGAATCGGTATGAGAAGTGACGTAGCTGCTCAAAACTTTTGCATCATTCGATTCTACAATTTGTGCAATCTGACTAAGTGAATAATTATTCATGTTTAATTCCAGCACAATAATACCGCCCGGATTTTGAATAGCGCCCATCTCAGAGAATGCAGTAACCAGCCCGCGAAGGGTAATCACACCCAGATAATTATTTTTTTCATCTAAAACCGGAATCAACGACAACTTCAAATTTGCCATGGTACGGATCACCTCATAAATGTGCTGGCCCTTACTGACAAAAGGTTTTTGCAGCGATAGGGAATGATTTCCCACGGGTTCATCCGGAAGATTTGCATCAAAAAGGTCACTTTCGGAAATAACACCGAGAAACTGCTCGTTGTTTACAATCGGAAGGTGAGAAACTTTATACTCTTCCATCAATAGCAATGCTTTATCACCGGTGTCGGAAGTTTTCAGCGGCATTACGGTTTCGGACAGGAGCTTTTCGGCAATCATGGTTTAGCTTTTTTACAAGAGAATAAAAGTATAAAGAATTTCGATACAGCCCGACAAAGACAAATTTTCTTTTGTTTTTTTTATGCAGATAAGATATTGCTAACTTTGCACAAAAGTGAAGAAATGACCAAGCTTAGTGTAAATATCAATAAAATAGCCACCCTCCGAAATGCCCGCGGAGGAAATATTCCCGATGTTCTTAAAGCAGCGCTTGACATTGAAAAATTCGGAGCAGAAGGCATTACCGTGCATCCACGTCCCGACGAAAGGCATATTCGCTATGCAGATGTATATGCATTGAAACCGGTTCTTAAAACGGAATTTAATATTGAGGGATACCCCAACGAACGCTTCATTCAGTTAATAGAAGAAGTTCGCCCGGCTCAGGTAACACTGGTTCCCGATCCGCCGGATGCGCTGACATCCAATGCGGGCTGGGATACCAAAAAGAATAAAGATCTTTTAAAAGAGCTTTCTGAGGATTTTGAAAAATGGGGTGTGCGTGTTTCTATATTCATCAATCCCGATGTTGAGATGATCAAACATGCCGCCGATACAGGTGCAGACAGAGTTGAATTGTATACCGAGTCATATGCTTCCGGGTATGTCAAAGACCGTGAAAAAGCTATTGCGCCTTTTATTCTGGCAGCGCAAACAGCTATTCATGCAGGTCTTGGATTGAATGCCGGCCACGATCTGAGTCTCGAAAATTTAAAATATTTTAAAGAAAAAATTCCGGGATTGATGGAAGTTTCTATTGGTCATGCTTTGATTTCTGATGCCTTGTATCTAGGAATGGAAAACACAGTCAGGCTTTATTTAGATTGCCTCAAATAAATTCATGAAGCTCTTTTTTCAGAAAATGGGCGAGGGCCGACCCCTTTTTATTCTGCACGGCTTATTTGGTTTGTCCGACAACTGGTATTCCATCGGGAAAAAACTTTCTTCGCAATTTTGTGTTTACATTCCTGATATGCGCAATCACGGGCACTCCGGGCATTCTGATGATATGAATTATGAAGTAATGTCGGATGATCTGACTGCATTTATTGAAAGTGAAAATATTACCAATCCCATAATTGTTGGACATTCAATGGGTGGCAAAGTGGCTTTGCAATTTGCCCTTAATCATTCGGATATTCCTGCAGGACTTATCATTATTGATATTACAGCAGCTCAATATCCGCTTCATCATAAAAAATTTACGCAGGATTTGCTTCAGGTAAATTTTTCAGATGTCAAGGAAAGAAAAGATATTGAAATTCAGCTGGAGCAATTTATCAGCGAGCCTGCGGTATTGCAGCTGATGATGAAAAATATTCAGAGAAATGATAAGGGCAGGTTTCATTGGAAGTTCAACCTAGATGCAATTTCCAGGAACCTTGAAAATATTCATGCAAGAATTTATTCAGAGAACACTTTCAAAAAGCCTGCAATGCTGCTGCGCGGAACCGATTCAGAGTTCGTAAAGGAAGATTCTTTTGCTGAAACAAAATTGTTGTTTCCACTTTTAGAATTATCCACAATTGAAAATGCAGGGCACTGGGTGCAGGCCGATCAGCCCGAGGAAGTACTGTATAAAATTATTAGATTCAGCGAAGCAATTTAATTTTTTAGAAATTTTTTCCGAATCTGCACACCTTTGTTATTGGTAGCAATGAGTGTATAGAAGCCGCTTGGAAAGGAAGAAAGATCAATCGAAAAATTATTGCTTATTTTAACATTGTTCAGATAAAGTGTTTCTCCAAGATTATTAATTACTGAAAGTTGAGTCATATTAAAATGGGCTGGTTCAATATTCAATACATCCAATGCAGGATTGGGATACACATGAATATTTCCGGCTTCATTTTCTTTAACTGACATTGCCGGGATATTTGTAATAGTAATATCGTCAATAGCCACACCTTCGCCACCGCCAATGGTAATCAAAATAGAATCCGTTGCACCGATCTGGGCCGAGGGAATTCCCACAGTCAGGTTCATCCAGTTATTCATCGCAGAGAATTCCGACCAGATAACATGGTTCGAAGGTCCATTTTTGATATTGACCTGAAGCACGGGCATCCCCCATGTCAAAGTGCTTGTAATGTAATAGCGGCAACTGAAAACCAAAGAATCGGCCGATGAAAGATCAACTGTTCCGGTACTTACATTTGCAACATAGAAGCCACCGCAGGGAGACTGCGGATTGACGGCCATAAAATATCCGCCGTTCTGTGATCCGTTAAAATTCACATTTGCGGAAAAAAATATGGCAGCATTTCCTCTTGATGCTTCACCGCAGGGAGAAGCACCTTCGGTAAGCTGAAGGTCACCGGGATTTACAAATGAAGTAACAGGGCTTGTTTCAAAATCTTCATGAAACAGAATCTGCGCTTGTGCTGTAAAATTTAGCGATGTTGCTAAAAGTATAATTGCGGAAAAAATAGTTTTGGTTTTCATAATGTATGGTTTGAGAGGATTTGTGTAAAGATAAATAGAAAAGAACAAATGAAAAAAAACATTAAGATTCTTTTTGAACATCGTTCAGACGGAAGCCATACTTCCCTGCAAATTCTTTTTGTTTTGTTTTGAATTCATCCAAAGCCAGATCAAGCTCAAGGCGAATATCAGAGCGAAGCTTATCCAGTTTTTTTTGCTGAAAAACGGAAAATGTGCGTAGGTGCGTATCGCTGATCTGAATTATTTCGGCGTATTGTTTTTCTAAGAGCGTTCTGTATAAATTTATAAGTTTTAAGGCTGCGTTTTTTAACGAATTGTTGTTTTCGAAGTCGCCTTGTTTTTCAATTGCCATTGCAGATATGCCGGTTTGTTTAATTGCATTCAATCTGTTTTTTTCTGAAAGTTGTACATCTCCATTTTCAAAAGACTTATCGAGAATATTCATTTCTTCCACAACCAAAGACTGGTATTTGATAATTGTGTCGTTGTATTGCACCGCATGCTTCGAGCTGGATGAACAGGAAGGCAATACAAGACTCAGCGCGATGCAGATTGATAGTATGGCGGGTGTAATTTTCATATCTCAGCACAAAATTAATCTTTTTAGGTTGTGTATAGAATGAATAAGAAAAAAATCAGTTTGTTTTTATTGTATTTTTGGAAATCAATTCAAGAATATGACTCCGGTTTCTGCGGTGATAATTACTTTTAATGAAGAGCGCAACATTGCGCGCTGCATTGATTCCCTAAAAGGAATTGCAAATGAGATTGTGGTGCTGGATTCTTTTTCCAAAGATAAAACCGAAGAAATCTGCCGAAATCTTGGGGTGAAATTTTTTCAGCATGCTTTCGACGGGCATATTCAGCAAAAAAACAGGGCAATCAAGTACGCTACCTATCCGCATGTGTTGTCGCTTGATGCGGATGAAGCTTTGTCGGATGAACTAAAAAAATCAATTCTGGATGTAAAAAATAATTTTTCACGGGATGGTTATTCCATGAACCGCATGACGAATTATTGCGGGAAGTGGATCAAGCACAGCGGCTGGTATCCGGACAGAAAGTTGCGGCTTTGGAATTCTCAAAAGGGCGAATGGCGCGGGATCAATCCGCATGATAAATACGAATTGTTTGAAGGTGGCAATGAAGGATTTTTAAAGGGCGATCTTTTGCATTATTCTTATTACAGCATTGAGCAGCACCGCGAGCAGATCGAGAAATTCAGTACTATTGCCGCGAAAGCACTTTACGGGATGAATAAAAAATCAACACTGCTGCATTTGATTATTAAACCCGTTGCCAAATTTATCAGAAACTATTTTCTGAAACTGGGTTTTCTGGATGGCGCTTCCGGTTGGACCATCTGCAGGCTAACTGCGAAAGAGACGTATATGAAGTATGCGAAACTGCGGAAGTTAAACAAGGATAAATAGAAATCTTATTTCGGTTGCGATCCAACAGGTTTCTGCGGAGTATCCTGTGGGTTCAAAAGATTTTTCACCAGTTTTCCTTTATCATAAATGGCCTGAAATAGTATCTGTCCGTCTTTGCTGTAGAATGTCCATTTGCCATCTTTCTTGCTGTGATAGTAGCTTCCTTTTTCAGCCACTTTTTTGTTGGCATGATAGGAAATAAATTTTCCGTGTAAAATATTTTTATTGAAAGTTTCTTTCATCATCAGGCGGTTGAACATATCGTAAAATTCCCATTCACCCTGTTTTTTATCATCCAGATAGCTTCCTTTTTCAAGTGTTTTGCCCGTTTCGTAGTTGCCAAAATACTTGCCGTTCTTTAATCCTTTTTTATAGGTACACATGTATTCCGTTTCGCCATTTTCAAACCAGTGCGTATCCGAACCGTCTTTTACGTTGTCCTTGTAATGGGTAACATATTTTACTTTGCCACTTTTGAACCAACCTTCCCATTTGCCCGTCATTTGCCCTGCCGAGAAGAATCCTTTATCACGCAGCACACCATCTTCATACCATGTATTCCATTCACCTTCTTCTTTTCCGTTTTTAAAAAGACCGGTGTGATGTACTTTTCCGTTTTTATGCCATGCCGTGGTAGTGCCTTCTTTCATGCCCATGACGTAAGTAATCTCTTTCCACTTTTCATCCGTGTCGTAATAATAGGTCCACTTTCCATTTAGTTTGCCGTTGCTGAAAGAGCCTTCACTGCCCGGTTTCCCGTTGAAGTGATAAAATGTCCAGGGCCCGTCCTGTAAGCCTGCAACAGAACTGCCTTTCATTTCAACATTTTCGTTACCGTACCACCAGGTGGCAGGACCTTCAATTTTTCCATCTTTATAAACACCTTCAAATTCTTTTTTGCCGTTGTTGTGCCAGCTGGTGCAAGGGCCGTTCTGCATTCCGTTTGCATACACTGCTTCTTTTTTTAATCTGCCAAGTGTGTCCCAATAAAGCCATTTGCCACTCATCTTTCCATTACATACAGGACCGCGCATTTCTTCTTTTCCGTTTTCATACCAGTTCACACTAATACCACTGTCGGCTGCAATCACGCTCCATTTGCGACCTGTATGATAAAAATAATTCCATTTTCCGGTTTTTTTACCTTCTTTGAAATTACCCACACACATCTTTTGGCCGTTCTCATACCAATAGGTCCACAATTCTGTTTCCAGAGAATCTATTTTATAACCTTCGCTTTTTTTCTGTTTGTTGGGCCAGAAATCGGTTGAGAGTTTTTTAACAGGCTGCGCAGAAAGCAGAAGAGATGAGATCAGGAATATGCTAAGAAAACAAAAGGATTTTTTATTCATTTGATTTGATTTTAATCAGGTACAATAATATCAATTTTTAAAAGAACGTAAGAACATCCTAAAAAAGTATTATCAACCGGAAGTTGTCAGTTATTTCTTTGAATGGTAAACAAAATAAGATTTTCAAAAGAGTCTCTTGCAGCGCAGGGAGCAGCAACCTCTTTCAGTAAAACGATCGCATCCTCTGCCAGTGAATCCATTTTTTTCTGAGCCATGGATATCCCACCTTTTTCATTTACAAACCGAATGACTTCCTCCACCTTGCCCTTTTTTTCACTGTCATGTTTGATGGTTCTCAGAATTTTTTTCTTTTCAGAAGGATCGGATTTTTGTAGCGCGTAAATCAAAGGAAGTGTAACTTTTTGCTCTCGGATATCGAGACCCGTAGGCTTTCCAATGCTTTTCGAAATCCTGTAATCAAACACATCATCCCGAATCTGGAATGCAGTTCCCAGCAATTCGCCAACCCGGTACATTTTTTTTGATATTTCTTCGGAACAGCCTGCTGATAAAGATCCGCACGCACAACAAGCACCAAAAAGAGTGGCTGTTTTTCGGCGGATTACTTCAAAATAAAGTTCTTCGGTGATATCAAGCTTTCTGGCTTTTTCATATTGCAATAGTTCGCCTTCACTCATGTCGCGAACAGCGCGGGACACGATTTCGAGCAAAGGATAATCTTTATTTTCCAGTGCAAGCAACATCCCGCGGGAAAGAAGAAAATCGCCGGATAAAACAGAAATTTTGTTTTTCCAGATAGCGTTCAGTGAAAAGAATCCTCTACGTTCATCCGAATTATCAACCACATCATCATGGATGAGCGTGGCAGAATGCAAGAGCTCAATCAAAGCTGCTGCGCGATACGTGGATTCTGTTGCTTCATTAAAAATCTTTGCAGCCAGAAAAACAAACATCGGGCGAACCTGCTTGCCTTTTCGTTTCAGCATATAGCGCAGAACCTTATCCAATAAAGGAATGGGTGTTTGAATGTACTCGCGGAATTTGGTGTCGAATACATCAAGTTCTTTCTGTATGGGTTGTTTCAGATCGGAAAGATTCATATTTGAATAAATGAATGCGGACAAAGATACAAAATTGACCGAAGACCGTAGTCAGAAGACCGAAATGGAAAAGCCAGCGTTAGTTTCTCCTTTCTTAATTTGTATTTTTCCATTTGACATGCTTCGATTGTTTACTTTTGCAAAAAAGATATATGGGAACGTTTCTTTTTCACAACGTTGTATTTGGGCCGGTGCTAAGTCGCAGACTTGGGCTTTCACTTGGAATAAACCTTCTGCCATTAAACCGAAAAATTTGCAATTTCAACTGCATTTATTGTGAGTGTGGATGGACGGAAGCAGCTGTTATACCCGAAAATGAATATCCTCCCCGTGAGCTGGTCAAAGAAAAACTTATAGAACGACTCAAGGAACTTGCCGAACAACAGCATTTGCCGGAAGCAATCACATTCGCTGGAAATGGAGAGCCCACCCTGCACCCATTGTTTTCTGAAATTATTGATGATACAATTGAAGCCAGAAATATATTTGCACCTGATGCAAAGGTTACAGTTCTATCAAATGCATCGGGTATTGTTAATGACAAAATTTTTGAGGCACTGAAAAAAATTGACAACAATATTTTAAAACTTGACGCGGGTTCACAAGAGACGCTGGCAAAAATTAACCGTCCGTTATCAGAATGTAATCTTGAATTGCTTACTGATCGAATGAAATCTTTTCATGGAAAAATGATTATACAATCGCTTTTTCTGCGTGGAGAAGTGGATGGAATTCCGGTTGATAATGTAAGTGATGAAGAAATCAAGCTATGGTTAAAAATAGTTTGTGAAGTGAAGCCATCGCTAGTAATGATATACCCTGTTGCACGTTCAACGCCGGGTGGAGGAATTGAAAAAGTTTCGCGGGAAGAATTAGAAGCGATTGCTGCACGCGTGAATGCATGCGGGATTGAAACGATGGTCGTTAATTAGAATTTATTTTTTCTTCGTAGTTTTCTTTAAGGATGCATTAAACTGAAACGGAAGGAAAGTTTCGGAAGAAGGCGCTACTATTATTTTGTCATTCGTTCCAGAAAGCAAAATGGTAATTGGTTTTTTCTGCAAAGATTCATATTCTGCAATTACCTGCCGGCAGGAACCGCAAGGGTATATAGGTACAGAAGCCGGTTTTCCATGTGATTCGGCTGTAATTGCTATGGCTTTAATTTTTGCTTTCGGAAAATTAGCTTTGGCAGAAAAAAGGGCAACTCTTTCAGCGCACATGCCTGAAGGAAAAGCAATATTTTCCTGGTTGTTTCCCTGAACAATCACATTGTTGTCGAGCCAAACTGCACAACCTACCTGAAATTCTGAATAAGGTGCATAAGCGTCCTTTGCTGCACGTTTAGCGGCATGAAGTAATGATGCAAAATCAGGATCGAGTTCCCTGGCATTACTAAATTCCTGTATTGTCAGTATGGTTTTAATTTTTTTCATGATGTTTTTTTTCGCTGAGTGAAAGGATATCATTTTTTGCAGAAAGAGTAAGGAACACGCTGAAAAAAGCGTAAAACGTAACGCCGGTTGATGTTTCAAGTGTATCTTCAGTAAGCATTGAAATTATTAAAATAAGAAAAAACGGAACGTACAGAAAATGTTTTTTTGTATACAATGGATAAAATAAAACGAGTAAAAAAAGCAGAAGCCCGGGAATGCCGAATAAAATGGCCATTGTGAGGTATTCATTGTGTGTTTTCAAACGCCATCGGGGTTGGAGTTTTGATTTTGAAATTTCGTATTGATTTTTATAGGCCTGATTAATATCACCAGTACCTACGCCAATAATTAAATTGTTTTTAAAAATCTGCCAGCCATTTTTCCAGAATTCGATTCGCATTGTAGCGGAATGTCCGCTTGGATTTCCATATTGAATGTAATTGTCATATTCCCAAATAAGGCTGTGAATACGGGCTTTCAAGTCGGATTTTTTCATGTACAGAATATTGGCTGTACCATTTTCGATTTCATGAATCTCATCATGAGAAAGTGATAAAAATCCAACAGAATCTTTTCGCAATCCTTTTGAAGTCATAAACCGCAGCAGGGTGTAACGAATTCCCTGGTTGTTATTATCAAGGCTGTCAAAAGGAATATTACTGGAACGTTTCCAGGCGCGTTCCAATTCTTTCCAGGCCATATAACGATATACGAAATATCCGTTTTCTTTTTCTTTGTTTTCGAGCTTATGCTCATACATTTCTCCGCCTTTCGTATAAAGCGCTGGCATTTTTTCATCCGTTTCGCGCTGAATGTAAAAATCTGCGATCTGTTTTTTTATATAGAAAAACGAAACAATAACAAGCCCTGTTAAGAGCACTGCCGGAATCGATCGCAGCCAGGGACTTTGAATATTTCTAAATAAATTAAACACGATGAAAAGTGATAAAATCAGAAGTATCGAAATTCCGGTTACGGACTCAAGCACTACTAAAAACCATAAAAACCAGAGTGCAGGAAGAAGTAAAAGAATTTTTTTTAAATGGGGTTTGAAAAGTTCATCAAACATGAAGAAGTAATACAATGCAGCAACAGAAAGGCAAACCATCAGGCTTAAGCGGATGTTTGATATGAAAACAGAAATGTCACGAATGTCGATAATTTCTTTTCCTGTTAAACCCTGATAAACTAAATAACTATACAAAGTGGAAAAGAAAACGGCAACAGTAAAAAAGGCAAGCAGTCCTCGAAATACTTTTCTGCATGGGGCTTCAGAAGTCGATAAGATTAATGTTAATATAAATATCGGTGCTTTCACACGAAGATCTTTCAGGGCATATGAAAAATCTGTTGTCCAGAGTAATCCAATTACGTGAATAAAATAGAGTGAGAGAAAAATCCACGCAAGGCGGTTTACGCGAAGTTTATTCCATTTCTCACGAAAGCGGCCTTCAATAAGCCAGTTTCCAGCTAAAATTATTTGTGATATACTGAGAAAAAATTCGGAGAAGGGAAGCCCTGCTATTAAAAGCACCAAGCCTGCCACAAAGATCCCGCGGTGAATTTTTTCTCTGTTCATTCCCGTCTATTTTTCCTTGTTTTCTGGTTTGTAAGTTCCGTTCAGGATTGACTGATATAGCGATTTATTATTTAAAACCTCAACAGCTTTTTGAATTTCGTTATCTGTAGAAATGGATGCTTCAATTCTTCCTTTTTGGAAATAATAACGTGATACAATTTCATCTTTCAAAAGCATCATGATTTCTTCTTTGAAGCGTTCAATATCTTCATTTTTGTTGTGCATCAGTTTGCTCCGTAAGGATTCATACTCGGTTTTTATCAGATCGAAATATTTTTCATTTTCTGCAATTTTTTTAAAGTCCTCAATCGCCTTTTCAGATTTTGTTTTGTAATCATAATCTTTGTCAGAAATGTATTTTACAAATTCATTGTAGATAGCACTGTTGATTTTGAATTCACCGGGTTTGGCAATGGATTTGTTTTCTCTTCGATAGCGAGTTGCGAATTCAAAAACCAGAAACTTACTCAAGAGGCTTATTGAGATTTCGCTCAGCTTGCGGGGTTCAATAACTACATCGGGTTTAACACCACCGCCATCATAAACAATTCTTCCGTTGTGCGTTTTAAAAGGATGCGTAAGGGAATCGACAATTTTTCCAACGCTACCGTCTTCATTGCGGTGTGAATAATCGATTGCCTGAATACAACGTCCACTGGGTATATAATATTTTGCAATGGTAACTTTTACTTTAGTGTTATAGCTGAGCGGAAAAACATTTTGTACAAGTCCTTTTCCATATGTTCGCTGGCCAATGATGACGCCCCGGTCCAAATCCTGAATGGCGCCGGAAACAATTTCACTGGCTGAAGCACTCCCACTGTTGACAAGAACCACGAGAGGAAGATCTGTATCGACAGGATTATTAATCGTTGCATGGCTGCGGCATTGTTCTTTCAGGCGGCCTTTGGTATTTACAATCAGTTGTCCCTTTTTCACCCAGATATTACAAATATTAACAGCTTCACGAAGCAAACCGCCGCCATTACCGCGGAGATCAAGAATAACACCTTTCAGTTTCGTTTTTCCTTTCAGTTCATTGAATGCATTTTTAACTTCAGTGCCGGCGTTTTCAGTAAAACTGCTGAGGCGAATGTAGCCGATGTCGTCGGATACGATTCCATAATAGGGAATATTATCAATTTTAATTTCTTCACGAAGGATTGTTTTTTCAATAATTCCTTCGCCTTCGCGTTGGATTTTAATTTTCACTTCAGTCCCGGGTTGTCCTTTCAAAATGGTGCTTATATCCGAAGTGGATTTTCCTTTTGCAGATTTTCCATTAATCTCAAGAATGATATCACCGGCTCGTAAGTCATTTTTTTGTGCAGGGAAACCTTCGTAGGGATCGGTGATCACAACGTTGTCGCCTTGTTTTTGAATCATCGCACCTATGCCGCCGTACTGGCCTGTAGTCATGAACATGTAATCTTCAATTTCTGATTCCGGGATAAAATTTGTGTAAGGATCCAGCGATTCAAGCATTGCCTCGATAGCTGTTTCAACCAGTTTTCCCGGATTTGTTTCATCTACATAACTTTGGTTTATTTCACGAAACAAGGAAGTGAAAATGTCAAGGTTTTTGGCAATTTCAAAATTATTGTCAACGATACGTGTTGTTGATGATGTGACGAAAACAAGGCCAATTGCAAAGAACAGAAGGCGGAATTTAATAACAAACGCTTTAATCTTTTTCATACGAAGTCTTATTGGGTTTGCGAAAAGAAAATTTTTCGGGAACGGGATCATACCCACTTCTTCCCCAGGGGTTGCAAGAAAAGATTCGACGGGCTGCCAGGTATGAACCTTGGAAGAGACCGAATTTTTTTAAAACGCCCAGTGCATATACGGAACAGGATGGCTCAAAGCGGCAGCTTGGCGGAAGATAGGGGGATAATGCCAACTGATACAATTTAATCAGGCCTACGAACGGTGCTATCAGAACCTTTTTCATACTCTTCAATCAGCCGGTCAATCAGCTGATTCATTTTTTGTTCAACTACCGGATAAGCCGGAATGTTTTTATCAAGGTATATTATTGCAAAGATGCACTTTTTCTTTGTGTTTTCCAATACAGAATAAAGGCGGTGCTTGCATTTTCGGTATGCTTCCTTATTCAGCCGGCGGATGCGGTTGCGGTCGGTTGCTCTGCGGATCGCTTTGCGCTTATAACTAAAGAGAACCTGAGCCTGTGCAGGAATTTCTTCATCGGTAGCAAGCCATATCATGCGGTACGGATAGATTGTAACCGAAGAACCCTTACTGAATAATTTCCGGATCAGGTGAAAACGGCAAAGCCTCTCGTCCTTGCTGAACGTGGGCATCAGCTGAATTATTTTTTATTTGTTTTTTTCAAGAACTGATCAATGGCCATGGTCATTGAAGGAGCCTGTGGAGTGGGGGCTTCTACATCGAGGCGCAATCCTGCATCAATTACAGCTTTTGCAGTGGTAGGGCCAAATGCAGCAATCACTGTTGTGTTTTGTTTAAACTTTGGGAAGTTTTTAAACAAAGATTTGATTCCTGACGGGCTGAAAAAAACCAGCATGTCGTAACCGGGTGTTTCACCCAGATCGGAGAGATCGCTGGCCAGCGTACGATAAATGATGGCCTTTGTGTAATTGATTTTATTTTCGTCGAGCAGTTTTGAGATTTCCTGCTTGTGAATATCAGAGCAAGGAACAAGAAAACGTTCGGTTTTATGTTTTTTAACGATATCTACGAGATCGGAGAATTTTTGTTTGCCGTAGAAAATTTTTCGTTTGCGATACACAATAAATTTCTGCAGGTAATAGGCTATCGATTCGGTAACACAAAAATACTTAAGTGTTTCCGGGACAGTTACACGCATTTCAGTACAAATGCGGAAAAAATGGTTTACAGCGTTTTTACTTGTAAAGATAACTGCAGAAAAATCAAGTATTCCGATACGATCTTTTCTAAAATCGCGTGAAGGAATACCTTCAATACGGATAAACTGACGAAAGTCAATTTTAACGCAAAACTTTTTAGAAATTTCGAAATACGGATTTTTCTCGGTTTCCGGTTTAGGCTGTGACACCAGGATGCTTTTAATCTTCATGTTTCCGGACGGTTTGTTGCTTCCTGTAATTAATCAAAAAATGCCATTGTCAGAAGTAAACTTGTTGAAATAAAAGTTGCAACAGGCCTATAAAACTTCTTTTACAATTTTTATAAAAAGGAACAACGGCAAAATTTCGAGGGTGCAAAGATACAAAAACAATTGGAATTTGGAAAATTTTGAATTATTCCCAAAAATATTGACTCCCCGCATAATACGATAAAGATAAAGGAGGGCAAATGTACTAAAACAGAAAATAAATATAGGAAACTGAAGATCAAAGATCAAAAACCGATTGACAAAAACAAAAGGTGTAATCAACATTCCGAAAAAAAGATTAAAAAGAAAAATCTGAAAAAGGTATTCGGAAAATTCCTTTTTCATCTGAATTAAATTGCCAAATACCTTAAAAAGAATGGATTTAAAAAAATAAAGTAAAAAGAAAAAGACAAGGCAACTCAAATAAAGTAACACACCGTGAAGGTATGGTATCTGAATATTTTGAAACTGAATAAACTGAAAAACAAGCAATCCGGAAGATGCGAGAAAAAGCAAATACAAAGGAATTACACCATAGCGCGAAAAGATGGATCCCTCGCGACTTAGTTGAATTAAAAAGCGAACGCCGATAAAGCTGCTCCATAGTTCATGAAGCCGCCGGGATGCAATTTTCAGAGCGAAGCAGAAAAATGCCGCAACAAATAAAGCAATTGCCGCCGAGCCATTATCGTTTGCCATAATATTGGATGGCTGATAAGCCTGAGCAGGAAGATTATGGGGAGAAAAAACAGACTGTGTAAATTGAATTTTTTCCTGTGCTTTAATAAAACCCAGCGTATTTGCATCATGAATTCCCTTGCGTGAAAATGAATTGGGTACAACAGATGCAGGTGTCCCGTAATAAGAAAGCGGGATTGAATCAAAAACCGGTTTGGTGCAACAGTTAACTAAATTCATCAGGCTGGCACATCAGGCGGATTTGTTTCCTGCGTTGGTGCAATAGGTCCGTTTTTAAAAGGCGATTTGCGATTCAGAATTTTTATGGCACGAATTGATAATATTACACCAACAATAATTGATATAAATGAAATAATGAAAAGACCGGGAATGTTATCCATGAAGAGGAAATAATCGTACAGCCCATGGAAGAATGTTGCAATAAGCAAGCCTGTGATTAATAGTCCAAGGCTGCGTTCCCTGAATTTCGCAAGTCCTACAAAATAACCCATCATAACAGCCCAGATTGCGTGACCGGGTACAGCAGTAAATATTCTCAGCAGACCTACTTCCAAACCGCCATCCAAAACATAGAAAACATTTTCTAAGGCAGCAAATCCCATTGAGATCATCACTGCGTAAACAATGCCATCAACGGGTTCGTTGAATGCTTTCCTGCGATATGCATATACACGCAAAAAGAAAAACTTGCAGAATTCTTCAGAAAAACCTACGATCACAAAAGCATAAACTGCATTGCTAACCCAGTCTCCTTTAACAACTGTATAAATCTCGCTTCCCAAAAGTTCGAGACCAATAGCCGGAAAAATACTGACAACGCCCAGGAGGAAACTGATCAACAATATTTTTATGGGCTCTTTTTCGTATTTGTCTTTGAAGTAAACAAAGAGAATAATAGCAAGTGCAGGTGCCAGAGCAAGGCCAATTAGATACATATCTTTTTAATTTTGTTTTGTAAAAGTAAAAAGATTCCTGAAAATTTTAATGATTAAAGTAAATTACACATTAAAATTAAAATTGATAAAACACTTTAGTATTAGAAATTTTTCAGGAAAAGAAGCATGTAAGTTTGTTCAGATCAGACGAAAATCAAACTTAAACACAAATTCATTTCTCGGCTGCTTTGCATAAATACACATTTTTATGTCTTTCATTTTACTTACTACGTAATCAGAAAGAAGTTGATTGTTTGAATTTAATTCATCCAGTACAAAACTTCCATTTTCATTAAAAGAAAAACTAATAAGAACAAAGCCCTCTATTCCTTGCTGTTTTGCAAATTCAGGATATAAAACAAGGTTCTGAATCTGTTTTTCAAGTAAAATGCGATATTCTGAGTTTTGCGCGGGAGGATTCTTTTCTGGTCCGTCGGCCTTTACATTTGAAAATGAAAAAAGACTCAGAATAGTGATGGCTGCAATAAATATTGAGGTTTTGTATGTCATAATTTGTATCTCCTATTTTAATTTAGATTAAATCTAAACAAAGGAAAGGATATTTTTATTGTAAAGCAAGTTTTTTAATAAAAAATTAACGCATTAAATACATCTTCCCGAACTCCTTGGTGAAGTATTGGTCGGCGCCGGTGGACATGCGCTCGATGTTTTGACCGTTGATGTTGGTAACAACACGATAGAGATATATGCCGTTGGCCAGGCGGTCGCCCCATTGGTCGGTACCGTCCCAGGTATAGTCAGTAATATTTCTTCCAATACGGATGGATCCCAGTTCATCGAGACCAATTTCGCGCACAACTTTCCCCGTAATTGTAAAAATCTGAATTTTAAAATAGGAGGGAAGTTCAGAGCCTGTTAGCGTAAACACAAAATGCGTGCGGGTTGTGAATGGATTGGGCCAGTTGAGCACATTGGTAATCATGGATTTGTTGATTACTTCAAAACTGATTTTGTATTCATAATCGCCCGAGAAATTCTGAGAAACATCTTTCGACTGAACCAGCAGCTGATAGGTTCCGTCGACCGGAAAGAGTGCGTTCCATTCTACTTTGCACAGGTTTTCGGGAAGTGTGGCGGGAAAAAATTCCAGTATCCCGTTATTCTGAATGTTGAAATAAACCCTGTGTGCGGCAGATTCGCCGGGTGCTTGCAGGTAAATGCGGAACTGGGTTGTGTCGCTGTCTTTGGTAGGCCCTAAAAATATGTTTTCATCTTTCATGCGTATCTCGATCAGAGGCTTTGCAGAAACAATATCGCCGTCGAGTATGTGTTGCCCGTCGAACGTGACATCCAGAATGGGATTTATTTTATCGTTGATGACAAAAAACGGCAGCTGCCCGATGTTGTTGAAATGATATTGCTCCAACTGATCGTTGAAAGGGTTTACCTCGATCCATAAAATATTTGCACCGACATAATATTGGGAAGAAAAAGAAATGCTGTCGATGAGAATATCGCCGGCAGGATGGGGCCGCAGCCGATGATCGGCAACAATGTGTGTATTTTTACTGGCATCAATGACATAATAAATAATCCGGAGACTATCCATGTCGTATGTGCTGATGTTGTGCGTGGCAATGGAGAGGCGGACTTTGTCGCCTTCAAACAGTGTATCGTTGTGATAGGTAAAATGCAGGGAGGGATCGAGAGCGGTTTCGGGAACGCCTTCAAACAGTACCTGCCAGCGTTTCATTTGCGAAGGCGTTCGCAGGGAGTCGTCAGTCATTTCGGCCACCAGCTTGAGTGTGGTATAGATTTGTGCATCAATCCGATTGTACAGATTATAGATATCCCCTGAATCGACAGGCAGTTCATGGATGAGCGTATCCATGGAACCATTTTGTTTGATTCCAATTACACTTAATTTGATGGTATCCACATTAACGGGATCGTTCGAAAACCGTTTCCAGTGGAGGGAATTCCATTTGGTGGCCGGCCCTACTATTTCGGAAACGATATTTCCTTTTTTCCAGTTCGTGGTTATGCTGTCGTTTAAAGAAATTACATCGGCTGATGTATTACCCAGCACTTCGTGCGCCTGCCCCGGATAGCCTTTTCTTCCGAACAAAAGATAAGGCTTATCGTTTTTTACTGTACTGATATCCGGAATAAAAATGCTGCCCACTGAAGCAAAAGCATTTCGCAGGTTCAGATCAAAATTATCTGCATTTATGTTGCGGTGGCTGTATGCCAAGACATAATATCCGGTGGGAATTGTATCGAGGAAATGTTTGATGCGATTATGCCAGTCGGAAGTAGTAATGCTACCATACAAGCTGCTCGATGGTTCCTGAATTGTAAAAAAATCAAACCAGTAAATACCGGTACTATAAGGAGTGCAATGAGCATCATTATACATTCCGATCATTTGATCAGGAGGAACATTATTATTCCATAATTGACAACTAACTGGATTGATTACGGCAAAACGTATCCCGTTACCCACATCCTGTGCACAATGCCAGAGGCCGATCAGTGACCCGTTCATTTTCATCCATTCTTCCTGCCACTGAATGCTGATGGGGTATATGCCGGTTTGCATCAGGATAGATTTGATATCATTGAAGAAATCAAACCTTCGCATGCTGCGGTTAAACTTTACATAGGTATAATCGTCGTTTTTAAACTGAAAAAAATGTGCCTGACCCCAGCCCCATTTGGTTGGTACGTATTGGAAAGAGCTTTCCTTCCAGTTATAATAACCGCCGCCTGTTGCAGAATCGGGGCTGACGCGCCAGTAATAAACGGTGCTGTCGGTAAAAGAGAAAGGAGGTGTCCACTCCACAACGCCACCACTGTGGCTGATCAGCGTGCTTTGTAAAAAGGGTGAATTAAAAGTATCGGTAGTGTCTATTTGAAAAACATAGGAGCGCATTGCAGCGAAAGGGTTGCCGGTGCTGGCTTTCAGAGTAATGGTAGAAGAAGGAATTACGGCGTACTGATAAGGATAAACAGGATAGATATCTGCCGTCATGATGTATGTGCCGACAGTAACGGAATTATTACTTTCATTGAGTTCATCAATATTATTAAAGGCATCAAGCGTTATTGTAAAACTGTTGTATCCTACGCCCCGAATCTGGTTTACTGCGAAGGAAACAAAATACTGCGTTGTATTCAGGGGAGCATTCACCATTTTGGAAACCATCTCAGTTGTTCCGTCGGGGAAAGTTCTCCTGATGGTAAGCATGTATAAATCGTTGATTGCCCTGCCGATGTTGTGTGCATTAACGAGAATGTTGAAAGAGTCTCTTTCGGTAGAGATAAATGGTGGATCAAAAATAACATCTGAAGCGGAAAGCGTATAATCGGGTTTTATAAAATTGTGAATTTTAATTGCCGGATCTCCATGCAGTGTCATTCCCAGACAAACGTCTTTTTTAGAGGGGTAAAGTGTTTGAACTGTTTTGATCGTATGCTTAATCTGTTCCCCTAAAGATTTTCCATAGTGAATATGTGAAAATTCATCATACAGGTTGGAGGAATAAAAGAAAAGATCAGAAATTAGAGATTGAGAAATAGAGGAAAGATAAGCAATAGCTCCTTTATTCTCAATAATGACAAAATGTTCACTGGAACTTTTATCGATTTCAAATAAATCACCGGCATAGCAGGAATTAGCCAGTATAAAAGGATATTTTCCGTTATAGTTTTCATAAAGCTCGGGATCATTCGTACTCTGATCAAATCCATATCCGGCGGCATGACCGAAAAATGTCATAATGGCAACTCCGTTGTTGATCATTGCCTGAAGAGAATCAGAAGTATTGGTCTGAATGGGTTCTGTAGAAGATTTTAAAAAGGTGGTTACATTCCCGCCGAAGTAAGGAGCACGAACAGTATCTTCAAAAATTTGCAATAATGCTTCAAGAACATCTTGCTCTGCTTCACTTGTCCCTCCACCGAAATGAAGTACTTCTTTCATCCATGCTTCTGGTGTTAACTGTGCATTTTCATATTTTTTTACTTTATCCAGATACAACCATACATCATAAGGTATTTTTGCACTGAGCCTTCCTGTAGGGATAGCGGGTTTAAAGAGAACGTCATCCAGTTTGTTTGTAAAAAGAATATCGGAAGGCGGATTGCCGTATGAAGGAACCAGCGTGCCTGCGTAGTAGGTAGGGTTTTTGCGAAAGACTTCCGGCTTGTATGATTTCCCGATCAGGAAAATATCTTTTGGAATGCTGTCGAATTGTTCAGTTGCATATTTACAAAACTTTCGAATGGATAGAGGATGCTTGCGAATGCCATAACCAAACTGATCGTATAATTCATCCACATCAGCAAGAAGTACATTATAACTCCCGCCCAGCGAGCTTTCGCGATAAAATTCATATTGTTCAGCTTCATCTTTAAGACTGCTGTGTGTTACAATAAGGTAATTGCTGGCTTTAACTGCTGCAGATGTGAAGTCGTTGAATTTGCCCGGATTCAGGGTGTTGTAATTAATCGGAGATAAAACAGAGTTGGCGTTAATATTATCTCCGGTAGTAAGGTAAAGATTTCGGACTGTTGTTCCTCCCGGTATCAAAGCCCTCCAGTTGCTACCGTTTCGAATCATTTGAATATGGTGTTTCCCGGACAGGTCGTAAATAAAGACACTGTCGGTAGCAGAAGCACCAATTCCTGAAATTTCAACAAAGTTGGTGTCTTCTGCAGTTGCAGGCAGAGTGAGGTAAAAAGAATTTGAACTATTCAGGTTAAAAGCTCTTGGATATTTTACCTTAATGTATGAAACAGAATTATAATCAACCGCTGCTCCCAGATCATTTATTACTGAAAATGTAAATGTAGAAAGCCCACTAAACAAAAGGCTGGGCGAAACGATTTTGTTAATTTTAATTTGCTTGTATCCTTCAAATATTGTATCAATAGTTTCACCGGCAAACTGAACTCGTATGTGGTGATCATCTACAACATTAGCATAATTGGATGCACTTACAAATGCAAATTCAACTTCGGCAGTTCCGATTGGATTTATATTATAAGTTGGGATCGATTTGTAAATTGTTTGAGAAACAGATCCTGAACCGATACCAAACAAATCATCAAACCATCCTTCGGTTGCAGTAAATTCCGGATCAATCATATTGTATTGGCCGGTTTCACCGTAAAAATAATTGGAGGTATAATTGACAAGCGAGGTTGAAGTAAAGTAAGATAATTGCGTATGAGCGGAAAAATTTGTGTTTGAGAATTGAGAAAAACGTTTGTTTGTTAAAGATGTATTCCACGTAAGAAAGCAGGTTGCAGTGTCGTTATACAAGCTGTAATTGCTGTTGGTTTGGCTTTGCGGCACATCGTAGACTTCGGCATCAAACCAGCCATCATTGTGATTTGCGTAAAATTCAACAAAGTCATTTGACTCAAAAATATTGTTGTGATTTAAATCATAAACATACAGGGGTTGTTCAATTCCTTTGCAGAACAACTGAAGCTGACGCGGATCCAGATTGGGATTGTAAGTTAGCACACCTGCGGCATTCAGCTGATTAAATCCCAGCCTGTAAATGCCTTCTTCATAAATGCTGAGTTTAAAATAGTACTGATTGGGGTTAATCCACTCGTTGCCGTATGGACCGGACTGGCCCATTGCAGCTGCCGTAATAAAAAAGAACAGCAGTCCGGCAAGTTTTTTCATTTTTCCTTTCGGTTAATGTTTAGTTTTAATGAAAAGACATTGGAATAGGGTACAATGGCTGCACTGCCAATATTAGTCAGTGCATAATCTATAGTGAGAATATTTTTTATTTTAAAGCCCACACCGGCATTCGGCATGACAAGCAAATGTTTTCCCCCTTGGATAGTTGTTTCATTCTGGAAATTGCCAACACCGGCTCGCAGGAATGCAAAGTTTTTATACGAAAGTTCAAAACCTACTTTGGGATCGAGACTGACTGCTTTTGAACGAATGAGTGTGTTTCTTTTTCCGTCAAAAGTGGCATCAAAATCGAGGCAGGCAAGGGCTGTAAATTTTTCGGAAAGTGTGAACTGACGAGCTGCACCCAATGATAACCGGGGTAAAGTAATTTCTAATGAATTTGTTGGAATATCATTTCCTGTTTGCTGAAACACATCAATCATTGACTGGGGAAGGTTGTAACTCCAGGCATTGAAGGTGGAAGTAACATCACGGAACATGCCGCCAAACTTCCATTTGCCAAATGAATATTGCGCACCGGCATCCAGGCCAAAGCCCCAGGCATGGGCAAAATCACCCACTTTGCGGTGAATGATTTTAAAGTTTGCGCCCACAAAAAGATTTTCAGGAAGCTTTTTGATTTTGCGCGCGTATGAAAAAATGAAAGCGTAGTCGGCTGCAGAGAAGGATTTGATTTTATCATAATTAATATTCCCGTCAGAATCGATCAGTTCTGATGTGTCAGGAATATCATCCACTCCAAAGCGTATTACTGAAAGACCTGCTGTACTGGTTGCGTCAATTTTGGCAGCAAGTGCACCATAATCGTATTTGGCAATACCGGCAAAATATTCAGAATGCATGAGCCCCAGCTGCATGTTGGAAGTAATTCCAAAAAGCCCGGCTGGGTTCCAGTATCCGGAAGTAACATCATTGACGATGGCTGTATTTGCATTTGACATGCCGAGCGCGCGGGCACCGACCCCAATGGCTAAAAACTCATTACTGTACTTGGGTGCCTGGCTCTGCGCGGGCACTGTAAGGCAAAAGAGAACTGCAATTGCAAAAATTCGTTGAAGCATAGATTTCATTTTTATCGCAGAAGCGTTAGTCGTTACTGCAGCATCTATAACGTAAAAGTACAAAAATTATTATTTGACAAAAATAAGGAATTATTCCCTGTTTCCCAAATGACGATAAATGATTACTTCTGTCCCGCATTGGGAAAAGGATGCAGCAACTGAACAGTGCTCCTTTAGCAATTTTATTTCTTCCTCCGAAAATGCATTGCTGACATTGGAATAGACTACCCATGGATACGCCAGAATCCCCTTTTCATCTTTATCCTGAAAGCCGTTGCCTGACTCTTCCAGATATGAATAGCGAGAATTCAGCATAAAAGGAAAGCCAGAGGCAATAGAATCTGAAGGGGTTTTTTTGGAATGGATGAAATCAAGGGCTTTTTGTTCCGATTTAAAATAGGCAAGTGTTTTCAATGTTGAGTCCCAACCATTGCCCAATTTTTGTGGATACGTCCAGAAATTTCCGCTGATGAGTGAAATTACGATGACAATCAGAGCTGCATTACGAAAACGGAAATGGAATTTCTCCAGAAGAATTGGAGTAAAGAGAATCGCTGTAATGAAAAGTGGCATGTAATAGCGGTGTGATACAGGATTTGTAATAAAAACCGTAGAAAGCAAAAGCGAAAGAAATAATATCAAAAAAACGAATTTGAAGCGATAGCTCTCGGGTTGTGGTTTGCGTGAAAAGTACAGAAGAATTATCAGCGCTGCAAACAAGACAATTCTTCCAAAATCAAG
>JAZDMK010000031.1:0-9068 GCA_043800975.1 Bacteroidota bacterium
CCTCGGGGGAATAGCGGGAGGATTCGTTTCCGTTGCCATACTGAAAGAAAGGAAGAACAGGAAAGCGTTCCTTCATGTGTTCAAGGAATCCATGCTCCTGCTTGCGCTTGCGATAATTGTTGTGTTTGCCGCGGCCTTGCTTGAGATCTATGCCTGAATTATTTCCCGAGTTATTCCCTGCAAAAACTATTTCCTGCGAATGGATAGTGTTCAATGTGAAGATAAACTTTATATATAAGTTTCTTCATATATTGCACATGGAAAGAGAACTTGTGATAGGGCGCATAATAAAAGAGTTTTCGGAGCGCAAGGAAGAGATAGTGGAACGGGATTTAGCGATACCCTCAAGCCCCGAATTAAAGAAAGCCATCACTATAGTCGGTCCGAGAAGAAGCGGAAAAACATATTTGTTATTGTCATATTTTCAGAAAATACACAATGCCCCGAAAATATTCTTTCCTCTTGACGACGACCGTATATATCCGCCCGCGTTAAACGATCTTGACATTTCACTGAAGGTTTTAAAGGAACTGTATCCTGATGCAACGGGCAGGCTATGCATGTTTTTTGATGAAATACAGGAAGTTCCGAAATGGGAGCTTTTTGTAAAGCGGGTTGTGGAAAGGGAGAACGCCTCGGTGTATATTACGGGATCATCGTCAAAGCTTCTTTCAAAGGAAATTGCTTCCGAACTCCGCGGAAGAACAATAAGCTATGAGCTGTTCCCGTTTAATTTCAAGGAAATCATGCGAATAAACAAGCTGCGCATAGAAAAATTCATCACAACATCGGAAGAAAGCAAAATAAAGATTCTGGTAAAAGATTACCTGACTTTCGGGGGCTTCCCCGAGATCGTGCTTAAAGAAGAAAAACGAAAGATACTCGCGGAATATGCGAATATAATGTTTTATCGGGATTTTGTGGAACGATACAAAATAAAAAACCTGAAAGTGGCAAGAGTGTTTTTCAATCTTTTGTTCAATTCGTTTGCAAAAGAGATTTCGGTCAACAAAATATATCATTTCATGAAGTCCCAGGGAATCAAAACAAGCAGGAATATGCTTTACAACTACCTTGATTACCTGCATGACGCATATCTTATCTTTCCGCTCCGGAAGTTTTCATACTCTTTGAAAGAAACAGAGCAAAGCATTCCGAAAATGTACTCCATCGACAACGGCCTTAACGGAGTGTTCAATACCGATTTTCAGGATAGCATTGGCCGCCTGATGGAAAATGCGGTTTTTATAGAAATGAGAAAAAACGGGCTTGTTGAAAACAAGAACATTTTTTACTACAAAACCGCGGATGGAAAAGAAACGGATTTTGCCATACGGGAAGGCTCGCATTTCAGGCAGTTGATACAGGTTTGCTATGATCTTTCAGATATTGGCACAAAAGAAAGAGAGATAAAAGGTATTCTTAAGGCATCGGAAGAGCTTAAGTGCAATAACCTGCTCATCATAACATGGGATTATGAAGGCGAAGAAAAAGTTGATGGAAAGAAAATCGCTTATCTTCCGCTTTGGAAATGGCTTTTGAAGTAGAAGGATATTATTTCTTGTAATTGTATTTTAAGCCTACCTTGCCGGGAATCTTTATCTTGCCTTTCTTGAAGGCATAAACAAGCAGCCCGATTATCGCCACTCCGATTATTACCCCGTACCATGTGGTGTTTTCAACTCCCAAGAACGTGCCTGTCGGTCCCGCAGGAGCAGTTGTATTGTTTCCCGTTGCAGGAACTTCTGTTTCAGATGCAGAAGGAGTTTCAGGCGAAGCGGGAGTATTGGAGCATGACTGCGAGAGCGCAGGCCTTCCTTCCGTTGTGCCGCAGTTGTTCGAGTCGGTGCAGCTTCTTGTTTGCAGACTATTCACGCAGCTTGACCATGCGCTGCAAGACCAGTTATGAGCGCATTCCGAAGGCGGCGCTGTTCCGCCGGTTGTTCCGCCCGTTGAGGTTGTTGGGCTATCTGCTGCCGCAGGAGAGGCAAAAATAGCATAAGGCGTTTGCGCGGAAGGAATATCGAAAGTTATGGTATTGGCTGTTGTATCTCTATATAATATAGGCAACTCAACCCATGCTATTCCATCGAATTTATACGGTTTTACAGTAGTTTCATCTATCCCGCTGTCTGAATACTTCATTATAGCCGTTATATTCACATTCCCTGATATGTTTATCTCATAACCGTTCAGGACGTTCATTCCTGAAATAACCGCAAAAGAGCCTGCATAAAAGCCGTCAGAAAGCTTTTCAACCTTCCTGATTGAGACTATGCCTGCTGATGAAGACGACAAGGTAAGATTCATATTATCGCCCATTCTAACTGTTGCAGGCGAAGTTGGCGCAACCGTAACATTTTGATTTTCTATCCTGTCTGCTGAAGGAATTTCATTTACATAGCCGTTTATCGTGAAGTTTAATTCATCAGAATCGCCATTTGTGAAATTCGCTGTTTTTCCAGTATCAACTCCGCCCACAAAGAATGAGATTGTGCTTCCATTCCTATTGCTATAAGGGTCTGTCACATCAAAGACATTCGGCGCAAAGCCGTATTTTCCGCCAGCAGTTGTTGCGCTTGCAACCATTGTCCCGCCTATTTTTGCCTCCACCAGCAAGCCATCGGGAGCTGCGCCATTTAAAAAGTTCACATAGCCGTGAAACCTGTTTGGAATGCCCGGCGCGGCGAGAGCAATAGCACTAATTAAGAGTAGCGACAAAACCGTAGTGAATGCCAATTTTTTATGCATAATTATCCGACCTGCAATAAATTAAAAAGAAAAAATTAAACAACACATTCGCTGTCGCTCAATCCCGGACCATATTTGTATGTATTCAGCTTGCTTGTCATGAATATCCAATATCCCTGCCCCGGATTCATGTTGTCGCTAAATCCGACATTGCTGAACTGCTTGTTCCCGTTGTCGTAGCCCATCAGCATTGTCCACCACTGGGATGTTGCGCTGTCCGGGTCTCTTAAGGTTTTGAGCGCACAGCTTGCCGCTAATCCGTCTGTATTTTCACGCTGGTAATATCCGATGAGGTTCCAGCCCGATGTCAACGTGCTTTGAGGCGGTGTGTTTGCTCCTTCAAGGAAAAGGTTGCCCCACCCGTCTAACTTTCCTGCGGTATCTTTTGTATAGCTAATCCAGTAGCCATTGCCTGCAGTCATATCGAACAAGTCGTTTGATGGACCATTTGGAGCATACATTTTCCATTTATCGTTAATCGCATCATAAGTCCAAACTGTATCTATGTTTTCCTCCTCATTTTCGATAACATTCTCTATATTTTTGTTAGTTGGCACAATCGGCAATGATATGAGATTCAAGCCTTTTGTCAATGAGATGTTATAATAAGTTGCAGTTGTAAATGACCATGTGCTTGTTGGCAACAAATTGCCTGCTTTATCTACTACCCCTGATAATGTGATTGTATAGCCTTTATTGCTGTACAAAGTCGTTGTTGGTTTAATTGTCGCTGTATTTGTTGTTGAATCATATTCTACTGTTGTTGTAACAGACGTTCCAGAAGTTAAGGCAACATTGCCACTGCTTATTATAACAGGCTCACTGAATTTTACAACAATACTTGAGCTTGGATTAATTCCAACGGCATTTATTCCCGGAGTTCTTGAAATGATTGAAGGTGCTGTCAAATCAACAGTGAAAGTCCAAGTTGTTGCAGACATTGGGTTTCCAGAATTATCTTTTGCTGAAACGGACACGGCAACTGAAGTTGCATCTGCAAACTGCGTTGTTGGAGTGTATTCAATATGGTAGCCACTCGTTATTGAAGTCTTTGCAGGTGTTACTGTTGCTCCGCCAACAGTCATTGTTATTGTGCTTCCATCAACTCCTGAAGGCACATCTGTTATGTCAACTGAGATTGTTGGAGTTGCATCATTAGTGAAGCCGTCGTTTGCTGGAACAAAGTTGTAAGCTATTGGCGCCTGTGTATCAGGAATCACAGGAATAGCATTTCCTGTACCAAGATTGCCGAGCGCATCTGTTGCTCTCATGTTGATTGATGAAGCAGATGATGTGTCCGCAGCTGATTTTGTACATTTGCCTGAAGCATACGTCGCAATAACCCAATTTGTTCCACCGTCTACTGTGTATTCGCAGCCTGCAACACCAGAGCCTGTATTATCATTCACAGACGCTTCTACGGTAGATGTTGCCGGAACATAAGTATTACCTCCAGTCGTGTATGAAGGTGTTATTGCTATTGTTCCGATAGCTGGTCCTGCGTTATCAACAGTTACTGAAACAGGTGTTGATGTCTTGCTGTTGCCTGCGTTATCGACTGCGACTGCGGTGAGGGAGTATGCGCCATCTGCAAGTCCTATAGTATTCCATTCAACAGAATATGACGATGTTGCATCTTCGCCTATCTTTGTTGTTCCATAATAAAATTCAACTTTTGAGATACCTGTGCCACCAATATTATCTTGTGCAGTTGCAGAGATTGTGACCGTACCTTTGATATAGTCGGTTACGTCAACAGCGACCTTTGGCAAGACAGAATCTATTGAAACTGTTGGAAGTCCTGTGTCTAAAACAGCGGTAACAGCATCAGACAGTTCGCTTGGGTTACCGGCCGCATCTGTTGCTTTAGCTACTATCGTGTTTGTGCCTTCTGCAAGGGCAACACCACTTAAGATGAATGAGCCTTCAGGTGTCGCAGTTATTGTTCCTTTTGAAACACCATTAACGAAAACTTCGACAGTAGAGCCCGCCTCAGCTGAGCCACTAACTGTTATCGGCTGTGAATTTGTTGGTGTTGTTGGCTGCGTTATAATAGGCGCAGCTGGCGCAACAATATCATTCTGCATTGTGGTTGTCGGACCTTCATTTCCTGCAGCGTCTGTCGCGGTAACATAAACAGTCCCATACTGATTGTCGCCTATGTTAATTGGGCCGAATGCGCCATTAGAATCTGCATTTGCAGTTCCTATTTTATTCGTTTCTCCAAGTGCAACATCTTTGTATATATTCACAACAGCGTTCGCTTCAACAGCGCCATTGCTGCCTGAAATTGTGTCTTGAGTTCCGGGCGGATTCATTGTAACCGCCATTTTGGCTGCATCAGGTGATGAAGGCGCACTTGTGTCAATAACGAAGGTATGCGTAACATCTGCATCCATCGTATTGCCTGCGACATCATTTGCTCCGGAAATGCTTATTACAGCAGTACCGTCATAATTTGCTGATTGGCCAGATGGAATTGTTGCAGTGCCAACCCATGTGTTGCCTGAATAAGATGTTTGAGTTATAGTTTGAGCAGCTGCACCGTTGCCTGCTCCTTGAGGGTCATATGTTACAACCGGTGCAACTGAATTATCCATGTTTTCGCTGAAAGTTATTGTAAATGTAACACTACCTGCTTTTGTCAGCGACGGATAAACTGCACTTGATACAACCGGTTTTATGCCATCGGTCGGTGTTATTGATTTTGCATCATTCCAATTACCACTGAGATGATCCTCAACACCGTGAACCACAACTGAAACTTGCGGCGTATCTCCGGTTCCAAATGCAGATGTAGTTGTTAATGTTATGACGCCATTAACTTCGCTCGCACTTAATATTGTATATCCTGCGATTGTAAAATCGTTTTCGCTAATACTTACGCCGTTCAAATCTTCGCTAAATGTAACATCTATCGTTGTTGTAGATGTTGTAGTTGCAGAGACCATCACCGGCTTTGCTTTGTCCGTTGGCGTGATTGAACCTAAAGTTATAGCATTTCCTGCAATATCTTCGATTGAGCCGCCGGCAGCAATCGAAACTACTGGCTTTGCTCCGGTATCATAATTTGTTCCTTCTGTAAGGGTAAGGGTTACGACGCCATTATTTTCAGAAGCGCCTGTAACTGAATAGCCGGCCACATTGAAGTCGCTTGCCTGGACAGTTGAACCCTTCAGGTCTTCGCTGAAAGCAACTATGATTTCATTTATTTTCCCATTGCCGTTTGTGTCCTGTGTTTCAGCAGACACCATTGTTGGGACAGTTGTATCAATGACAAATGTCTGGCCCGAAGTTATTGTTGTCCCGATATTGCCCGCGGCGTCTGTACCTGAGTAAGAGAATGTTGCGGTGCCGTCACCTGTTGAGTCTGTAATTGTCATTGTGTCCGTCCATGTTGTTCCGCTACCTGTCAGTGTGACTGAAACGGCTGTTTTGCCATTAGGCGTATATGTTAAACTTGGTGCATTAGGAACCGATTCTGAAGTTGTTAAGGTGACTGCGATGTTCCCCGCTTTTACTGGTGAAAGAGGATTGATTGAGATTGAGGATATTGGCGCAACAGTATCAACTGTTACTGTGGAAGATTCTGCTGTCAGTCCTTCATTTCCTGCAGCATCAAGAGCAGAAACCTTTATCTTGTATGAAAGACCATTTACACCTGTTAATGCATATGTTAATACATTTCCAACATTCGTACCCGTATCATAAGTTTGTGAAGTACTATCCCAGACATATACTTTGTAACCAACCACACCGATATTATCACTTGCGGCAGTCCAAGAAAAGTCAAGTGTATTATCGTTATCATAACCAGCATTTGCATCATCAGTATGTGTCGGTGTACCCGGTGCAGTTGGTGCATCATTATCTGTTACTGCGACATCTTTTTGTGTTGTTTCCTGATGATTTGTTACTGCATCTTTTGCATGGAAAATGTAACGAAGTAAGTCTAATTTGTCAGAAGGTATTATAATTTGTTTCTCATATTTGCCAGCATTCAAACCCATAGCTTCTGTTGTGCGTGTTCCGCTGCCATACCAATATTCAACATCAACTAATGAAACTCCTATATTATCTGACACAGGCACTGAAAATGTAAATGAATCTCCTGTTGTTGCTGATGTTGGTGTAGCATCAATTCCAAAAACAGGTGCATCATTGTCAGTCACTGTTATAGCATAAGTTCCTACAGGGTCTCTTGTTTCTAATCCTGCAACATCTTTAACAATTATATAGTATGCATGCGAGGCAATAGAATTTAGTGGCGCATTGAAGACATATGTATATGTATCCCCACTTTTAGTCATATCTGTTTCAACAGTATCGCCGTCAAGATATATCTTTGCTGATGTAATACCGCTTGTATCATCTGAAGCTGTGACCGATATTGTAACACTTTCGCCAGTTGTAATAGATTTGTCTCCAGCCGGAGAAGTAATTTGAGGTGCTACCGTATCAATCTCTACTTTTCTTGAAACAGTATCTTGAATATTTCCTGCAACATCTTTAGAAGCATATCTAAAGTATGTTGCGCCTTCTGCTGAGATGCCTACTGGTATTGTGTAATCTGTCCCGCTCGTTGGATCGCAAGTGTTATCTATATTAGTACAATACTTAGTCCATGCAATGCCAGAGCTTGGCGATGGATCTGAGGGTGTTAATGTAATCGTTACTACTGGTGATGTTGTCTGCCAGCCAGAGGGTGCATTATCTGAGGTTGTTGGTTTTGCAGTGTCAACTGTAAACCCATCAGTTGCATAATTTGCAGAGATAACTTCATTACCAACCTCATCTTTTGCTTTTACATAAACATTATGAGAACCATCAGACAATACAGAAGTTGTGAATGTATAAGAAACACTCTTGCTTGATGTAAAAGAATCAACAGTCTGCCATTCTCCACTATCAACCTGATACTTTATTTCAACAATATTTGTGGTCGTATCGGTTGCCATTCCTGAAAATGAAGGGGTGTTATCATTCGTTGGGTCTGGAGTTAAGGGAGTTATTGTTACTATCGGCGCTGTTACATCAACTGTAATTGTGGGAGCGTTAGATTGTGTTCCTCCATTTACGTCTGTTGTAACTGGTGTCCATGGATAGGAAGTATCAGAACCTGGATTTGGGGCGAGTATGACATTTTCTGCTATCGCGCTATTTTCAGAATTAATTTCATTACCTCCATCAGCATCTGTACATTTTATTTCAGTACTTGAAACAAGTTTATACCAATTTGTTGGACATGTTGTAACAGATTCAGTAATACCAGAAAAACCAGAAGGAATAGAAATAACTATCTTCTTTATCGCATCAGCACCGTTATTCCCAACTGTAAACGAATACGTATCAACAGCCCCCCCCCCCGACGAATTCAGGCGAAACACTCACGCTCGCCGTGTGCTCCGCAAGAGCCGGAATAACATAAGCTGCTGAAACGGCAAAGATAGTAAGAACAAGAACAAACAGACTGACTTTGGCAACTCCTTTTGAAAAATGTTTTTCATTTTTCAATAATTTTGTTAAAGCTTTCATTTTAAAAAACCTCAAAAGTTTCTTTCGGAAACTTTGGAAAGCGAAGCTTTCCAATTCAATTCAAAATACTATGAAAAAGAAGCTTTATATATCTATCGGTTGGAAGCCGCCTATATTATATATCCAAAAACTCTTCTTGACAAATAAAAATTTCATCTCTCGCCCGCCGAATTTCCGCTATCGTTATAAAACCCGCATGTTCAATAATCGCAAATCCCGATTCTTATAAACAAAATTTTCCCAGCAGCGGCTGGCGTTCGCGGGAATATCGTCCGCACGGACGGGTTCGGAAAAAATTAGCGCGGTTCCCGCAGCCGCGCAGCAAAGCCCGCGCGCGGATATTCGCGGGCCGGTTTTAGATACGCGGGCAAGTGGGCAGTCATAGTAAACAGGAAAATAACAAGCTTTATATATCTCTCAGCATATAATAATCAATATTAAGTCCCCACTATGACTTTGCTTCGGCAGGGTAATGGTGGGTTATCTTTATATCGGTCTGTTTCTGTTAATTCAATATGACAGGCAATAATGCTATTGTGTTCATAGACGGAAACAACTTCTATCACAATATTAATTTTATGAGGATAAAAGCAGGCCATATAGATTTCAAAAAATTAAGCGAGGCCGTCTGTTCCCATTTTAATGTTGTTTGGAAAGGGACGCGATACTACAATTCCGTGCCAAATCTTGAAGATAACAAGGAAATATACTGGAAGCACATGAAATTTCTGAAAGAAGTTGAACAGCTCCCGAATTTTGAAGTCATAACAAGGAAACTGCAA
>JAZDMK010000025.1:0-10833 GCA_043800975.1 Bacteroidota bacterium
GAGCTCGGTTTTCAAAAGGGTAAGCTTAGCGTCTGATTCTTTCTTAAATGTGTCGCTTTGAGAATTTCCTTCCTTTTCTTTTTTGATGAATTTTTCCAAAGCTGAAGAAAGTTCGATTTTTTCTTTCAGCATTTCAGCCTCAATCGACCTGAGCTTGACGATTTCCTGTTCACTATTTACTTTCAGAGCGTCATGTTCTTCTTTTAAAACAGCTGTATTTTCTTTAATAATGCGAAGTTCTTTACGCAGGCGGGCTGCTTTGCGGGTACGTTTTAAGAAAAGAATGATGAACACAATTAGAAAGATATTTAATACAGCAGCGATTGCAACAAGCCACAGGAATTTTTCCTTTTGTTTATTGTAATCGGCTGCCAGACTCTGGTTTTCTTTTATCAGCTTGTTGATTAACGTATCAGCAACCAGAGAAGATGAATGGATAGATGCATATTCTTTAATAATCATGTCATCCACATCAATTACTTCCTGCAGGTCTGAAAGAGACTGTTTAAGATTAACGATTGTTGAATCCGAAGCAAGTTTTGTATCTGCGGCAACATATAAATTATAGTAGGACTGCCTTGCTTTTATGTAGGGTAAAGAGTCGGTTTTAACAGAATCCTGAATTTGCAATGCAAATGCAGATTGGGTTAAAGCAGGGATAGCAAATACGAATACAATAAAGAAAAATCGTTTCATGAATTAAATAGTTGTTAGATAATCAATGGATTGAAAAAACATATTTCACGAATCTAAATTACTACATTTTAGAGGAATATTCAAATTTTTTTTATTCCTCTGTTTTTAGCGATTCATAAGGGTTATCCTAAAAACGAAAAGAAGGAAAAAAAATTTTGTTTTTACAGATTTCTTAATACATTAGCAGCGAAATCATATGTGAGTGAATTATGAAAAAGAGTGACCTTGTTTTTTTAATTGTAAGCGTTGCTATACTGCTTCCTTTTATGCCGGTTCCTTTTTTAGGACAGTTTCAGAAGGAATTTTTATACAACAAGGAATACTGGATCGTCACAAGTTTTATCAAGTTTGCTCTGCTGGCCACCCTGGGAGAAGTAATCGGATATCGCATCAAAACAAAGCATTATCCAGTTAAGCCTTTTGGTGTTATTCCCAGAGCGATTGTATGGGGCTTTCTTGGCTTATTCATTAAACTTGCTTTTGATGTTTTTGGAACGGGAATCCCGATATTTCTTGAAAAAAGCTGTGGGCTGGAAGGAGCCTTGAACAGCATGAAATTCAAAGACGGGTTGGATGCCTTTAATCAGGGCGCTGGTGGAGTTCGTCTGTTGACTGCATTTTCGATCAGTGTTGCTCTGAACTTGATTTTTGCTCCCGTTATGATGACATTTCACAAGATTACAGATTCACATATTACTGAACGTGGAGGAACCATTCGTGGTCTTTTCCGCTGTATCCATTTTGGAGAAATATTCGATAAGAAAATTAACTGGCTTGTTCAATGGGATTTTGTTTTCAAACGTACAATCCCGTTCTTTTGGATTCCCATGCATACCATCACTTTTTTATTGCCCGACGAATACAGGATTATTTTCGCGGCACTTCTCGGCGTAGCACTGGGAATCATACTTTCTTTTGCCAGTATTAAAGGTTCAAAAAAATAAATTTAAAAACAAAGTCATGAAAGACACACCGATTAGCTTTGACATTGTCAAGGCAAAGATTGAAGAAAGCAAGCTTCCGGTGGTGGGAAAGGCCTCCATCCGTGAGATAAAAAGACTAGTCGATAACATTGAGCAGGCTTCCGGGGAAAAGTTTGTCAGAATGGAAATGGGTGTCCCTGGTCTTCCCGCGGCTCCCATTGGAGTTAAAGCACAAATTGAATCTCTTCAAAATGGGGTCGCATCCATTTATCCTGATATTGACGGTATAGCTGAACTCAAGCCCGAGATGGCCAGATTTGTGAAATTATTCATAGGTATTGATCTGGATCCGGTTAATTGCATCCCTACAGTAGGGTCAACACAGGCAAGCTTTGCCTCATTTATGACCTGTTCGCGAATGTATGTGGACAAACCTGCTGTTTTATTTCTCGATCCCGGCTTCCCGGTACATAAGCAACAGTGCAGGGCGCTCGGAATTCCTATGGAAAATTTCGACATTTATCATTTTCGTGGAGAGAAACTACGTGAAAAACTGGAATCGTATCTCTCAAAAGGCAATATTTCCTGCATGCTTTATTCTAACCCGAACAACCCTTCCTGGGTTTGCTTCACTGATACAGAGCTTAAGATTATTGGTGAGCTTGCAACGAAATATAATGTTATCGTTTTAGAAGACCTGGCCTATTTCGCTATGGATTTTCGTAAGGATTACTCAAAGCCGGGTGGCCCGCACCAGCCGACAGTAGCAAATTATACAAAAAACTACATGCTGTTAATTAGCAGTTCCAAAGCATTCAGCTATGCCGGAGAGCGTATAGGAATGATGGTTGTTTCACCCCATGTATTTGATACTGTTGCGCCGGATCTCAAAAGGTATTATGCATTTGATTCTTTTGGCAAAGCAATGGTGTTTGGTACTTTGTATGCGCTTAGTGCTGGCACTTCTCATTCAGCACAGCATGCACTGAAAGCTTTGTTGAAGGATTCTAACGATGGCAAATACAAATTTGTTGAAGAAGTTCGTTATTATGGCGAAAAGGCAAAGGTTATGAAAAAGTTATTTACTGATAACGGTTTCAATATTGTGTATGATAAAGATATGGATGAGCCTATCGCAGATGGGTTTTATTTCACAATTTCATATCCTGGATTTTCAGGTGAAAAATTGATTGAAGAGTTTCTGTATTATGGAATCAGTGCGATTTCGCTGGCTATAACCGGAAGCGAGCGTACTGAAGGATTGCGTGCCTGCGTTTCACTTGTTAAGAAAGAGCAGTTTGCTGATCTGGAGTTCCGCTTGAAAAAATTTAATGAGCATCACAGGGTAGAAGAAAAATAGTTTTCGCTCTACAGTTTTTTGATTTTTCATTTTTTTATTTACATTGCACCCCGAAAAGATGCAAAACGGTTTTCTTTTACACCAAATTTAACTTTAAACTATTAAATTAATTTCTAAAATGATTGCAGAACCACACAAAACAAAGACCATCCGGAATCTTAACTTCCTCAGTTTTCTTGACAGGACAAATGTTCTTGAAAATGCAGATTTTAATACCTTTAACATCAAGTCTGACAAAGTTGTTTTTGACATGACAAGTCAAGGCACGAGTGCCGTCAGTCAAGAACAGTATTCAGGTCTTTTTATCGGTGATGAAACTTATGCAGGAAGCCGGAATTTTGAATTTCTTTCACAGATGGTTGAGAAAACATACGGTCAGAAACATATTTGCCCTACCCATAATATCAAGGGTTCGCATAAGCTGATTGCAGCAACCATGGTGAAGAAAGACAATGTAATTTATTCGAATTCATTGCGACCTTCCGATTTGCTCAATGATTTCTGTGGTGCAAAAGTGGAAGTTATTCGTACGAATGACAAGACTCATTTTACAGGAAATTTAGACATAAAACTGCTGGAATCCAAGCTGGCTGGTTCGAAGAACACTCCTTTTATTTATATTGAATTGTATGCTGGTGGAATATTCCCGGTTTCACCAGACCATATTATTGCCTTGCGTGCACTGGCAGAAAAGAACAATACAGTTCTTATCGTTAATATGTCCTATGGTGTTGCCAATGCACAATTCGCTCGTGAAAATAATGATGCAGATAAGAAAAAAACGATTGCTGAAATCCTGAAGGAAACGGGATCTGCGGCTCATGTGATTGTTCTGGATGCAGGGCAGGATCCTCGCTCTAACACTGGCGGTCTGATAGCTACCAATATTTACGATCTGTACGATAAATACATGAATGAAGTGGTCGTATTCGAAGGCCTCCATACATACGGCGGAATGGCTGGCAGAACCATGGAGGTTTTTGCACGCGGCATTGACGAAATGGTTAAAGAAGAACAAGCAGAATGGATTCTTCAGCAGAATAAATTGTTTGCGAAGTTACTTGCCGGTATTCCTTTGATTTTAGGAGCTGATGGTGTTTATATCAAAGCAGACGAATTTCTTCCCAATGTTAAAAAATATCAGGCAGAAACGCTTTCTGCAGCATTATATCTGACCAGTGGGATCAGAACTTTTCTGAAAAACCGTTTTGCTTCAAAAACAATTCTGCCTTTGCAGATTCCTCGTCTGGCACTTACCTGTGACCAGATCACACAGATTGCGGATGCTGTGAAAGAACTATACGAACAGCGCGAGAAAATTACAGGTCTGATTCTGATGAACGAACCTGTTTGGTCAGATGAAGCTGTTTACAAATGGAAAAGACCTATACTAAAAGATTTTCAGTTCAGCTGTGAGCCATACACAATTCAGCATATCGAATATGTAGGTGTAGCCAGCCGTGAAGAACGCCTGCAATATGTTAAAGATGCCGGTTATAATACTTTCTTGTTACAATCAAAACATGTTGGAATTGATCTGCTGACTGATTCAGGAACCTGCTCGCAAACAACACAACAGTGGGCCGATTATATGAACAGCAGCGAAACCCAGGCTTCACCAATATCTTATGATGACCTTGAGAAAGAAATTAGGGATGTAACCGGATATAAGTATGTTGTTGTAACGCATCAGGGGCGTGCTGCAGAGCACATCATGTCGCAATGTCTTATTAAAAAAGGTTTTGTTCCTGGTAATATGTATTTCACTACAACCAAGCTTCATCAGGAGCTTGCCGGTGGTACCTTCGTTGACGTAATTGTTGATCAGGCGCATATCCCTACAGATCAATTCCGTTGGAAAGGAAATATCGACATCAGTAAGATTGACAAAATTGTAAAAGAACACGGCGCCGATTCAATACCCTATATCAGTTTTGAATTCAGTGTGAACCTTGCTGGTGGTCAACCTGTGCACATGGACAATGCTAAAGAAGTATATGAATATTGCGAAAAACACAACATCCCTGTAATGTGGGATGCAACACGCGCTATTGAAAATGCATACATGATTAAGAAGTATGACGAAAGATACAAGCATGTTTCCATTAAAGATATTACCCGCGAATTGTTCAGCTACGGACATGGATGTACTGTTTCTGCAAAGAAAGATTATCTGGTGAATATCGGCGGATTCCTTGCTATTAAAGATGATGAGAAATTCTATAAACAGGCCATGCACATGTTGCGTATTTATGAAGGCTCTGTGAAAAACGGTGGACTATCCTCTGGTGACCTGGCTGTATTTGCACAGGGATTAAGGGAAATGGTAGACGAAAGGTATATCATGAGTCGTGTTGAACAAACGCATTATCTGGGTAACAAGTTACTTAAAGCGGGTGTTCCCATTGTAGAACCTATTGGTTCCCATGCTGTATTTCTTGATGCGAAAAGGTTTTTGCCGCACATTGATCAGGATGAATATCCAGCACAGGCATTGGCTTCGGCTTTGTTTATTGAATCCGGAGTACGTGCCATGGAACGTGGTAATGTTTCAAAAGGAAGAGATAAAGATGGAAAGAATTACAGGCCTCACCTTGAGCTTGTTCGTCTGACGCTTCCAAGAAGGGTGTACTCCAATGCACACATGGATTTTATTGCAGATTGCATTATTGAATTGTACAAAAAACGCGAAACCATCAAAGGCTTGCGCTTTGTATATGAACCACCCATGCTCAGATTTTTCCAGGGCAAATTCGAAGAGGTTGATAAAGTACAGGTCGTTTAGTAAATTGATAAAACTGCCTCCAGAAAAACTGGGGGCAGTTTCATTTTAATGTAAAATGGAGGGCCAGTTATACTTGAAATATTTACCCCTTTTTTATTAGCTCACATTGTAGAATTTTATACGTTAGTCTAATATTTCGAGTTCAGTTTTAAGTAGTTCAAAAATATCACTCGGCTTTCTGGAAAAAAGTTTTCTTTTTTTGTATCAACTAAGGGAAATTATATAATTTCGTACCATATTAAGAATTTTTAAAACAGATAAAAATGGCAAAAGTAAAAGGAGCGATTGTAGTAAACATCGAGCGTTGCAAGGGCTGTGGCGTATGCCTGGCTGCCTGCAATACAGAGGTGATTGCTTTGGCTAAAAATGTAAACGGAAAAGGTTATCATTATGCCATGATGGTGAATGATGAATGCATCGGTTGTATGAATTGTGCAATCGTTTGCCCTGACGGTGTCATCACAGTTTACAAGGTAAAACTAACGGAATAAACAACGAAAAAATTACACAAGCATGAAAGAGCTACGTTTAATGAAAGGTAACGAAGCGGTGGCAGAAGCTGCCATTCGTGCCGGCACAGACGGCTATTTCGGATATCCTATCACACCCCAGTCGGAAGTTTTGGAATATCTGATGGCCGAAAAACCCTATGAAAGAACAGGGATGGTTGTACTTCAGGCCGAAAGTGAAGTTGCAGCAATCAATATGCTGTATGGCGGCGGTGCCTGCGGTAAGAAAGTATTTACATCTTCCTCAAGTCCCGGCATAAGCCTGATGCAGGAAGGTTTGTCATACATGGCAGGAGCGCAGTTGCCCTGCATTGTACTCAATGTAGTTCGCGGAGGCCCCGGCCTTGGTACGATTCAGCCTTCTCAGTCTGATTATTTTCAGTCAACAAAAGGCGGTGGTCATGGCGACTATCGTCTGATAACGCTTGCTCCGGCTTCGGTTCAGGAAATGTACGATTTCGTTGAACTCGGATATGAACTCGCTTTCAAATATCGCAATCCTGTTCTACTTCTTTCTGATGGCCTGATAGGTCAGATGATGGAGAAAGTTCAGCTGAGCGAACAAAAAGTACGCAGAACTGAAAAAGAAGTGATCGCGCAATGCCCATGGGCAACGACTGGTCGCACCAAAGACCGCCAGCGTAATATCATTACTTCACTGGATCTTGATTCTTCAAAACAAGAATTACATAATCTGGTACTTCAGGAAAAATATAAAGCTTGCGAAGAAAAAGAAGTTCGCTTTGAAGAGTATATGCTAAGCGATGCTGAATATGCATTGGTTGCGTATGGTTCAAGCGCACGTATTTGCAAAAAAGCAATTGATATGGCCCGTCAGGAAGGTATCAAACTTGGTTTGTTGCGTCCCATTACTTTATGGCCTTATCCATCCAAAAAAGTTGCTGAATTATCAAAACAGGTAAAAGGATTCCTTTGTGTTGAAATGAGCATGGGGCAGATGATCGAAGATGTAAAACTGGCTGTAAACGGCACAAATAAAGTGGAACATTTCGGTCGTGTTGGTGGAATTATTCCAACTCCTGACGAAGTAATCAAAGCGTTCAAACAAAAATTTATCGGAGGGAAATGACATGGCAGAGATAACCAGAGAACAAATTATTAAAGACGAAAACATCGTCTACCAGCGCACAAAGCTGTTGACAGATAAACCCATGAGCTATTGCCCGGGTTGTGGTCATGGAACTGTTCACCGTCTCATCATGGAAGTGGTGGAGGAACTCGATGCGCAAGCTACTACCATTGGTGTTGCACCGGTTGGTTGCTCAGTACTTGCGTATGAATTTCTTGATATTGATATGATGCAGGCTGCACACGGTCGTGCACCAGCACTCGCAACGGCTGTTAAACGCATGAATCCCAATCAGTATGTTTTCACTTATCAGGGTGACGGAGACCTTGCTGCTATTGGTACTGCTGAAACAATCCATGCCTGTAACCGCGGTGAAAATTTCACTATGATTTTTATCAATAACGGAATCTATGGAATGACAGGTGGTCAGATGGCTCCAACCACGCTGCCCCAGATGAAAGCTTCTACATGCCCTTATGGACGTGAAACAGAATCAATGGGATATCCTTTGAAAATGACAGAACTGGTTGCAACTTTACCGGGTACATATTATGTGACACGTCAGTCGGTTCACACACCGGGTAATGTTCGCAAATGCAAAAAAGCAATTCGCAAAGCATTCGAAAATCAGAAGCTGAAAAAAGGAATTTCATTTGTTGAAGTTGTATCGAATTGCAATTCCGGTTGGAAAATGGATCCGGTTCAGGCCAACAAATGGATGGAAGAAAACATGTTCCCATTCTACCCGCTTGGAGATATTAAGGTGCCACAAGAAGATAAATAATTAAAAAGAAACAGTTATGACAGAAGAAATCATTATAGCAGGCTTTGGCGGACAGGGTGTGCTTTCCATGGGGAAGATCCTTGCTTACTCAGGCATTATGCAGGACAAAGAAGTAATCTGGTTTCCCTCTTATGGCCCTGAAATGCGCGGTGGTACTGCAAATGTTACCGTTATCATCAGCGATGAGCCCATCAGTTCCCCGGTGCTGAACCAGTTTGATACAGCTATTATTCTGAATCAGCAATCCATGGATAAATTTGAAAAATCAGTGAAACCCGGTGGTTGTCTTTTTTATGATGGCAATGGTATTACCCGCCATCCGGAAAGAAAAGATATTTTCGTATATCGCATCGATGCTACTGACGAAGCTTCCAAGCAAGGACTGGTAAAGGTTTTCAACATGATGGTCCTCGGCGGATATTTGAAAATCCGACCCGTTGTATCAACTGAATACGTTCGTAAAGGTCTGGAAAAATCTTTACCACAACGCCATCACGGTCTTATTCCTGAAAATGAAAAAGCAGTTCAGATAGGAATGGGATTGGTGCAGCTGGTATCAAAACCTCAGTAAGAAAATTATTTTTATTGATATCGGAAAGAGAAAGCCATTGCGGTTTTCTCTTTCTTTGTAATGGGAGGAAATGCAATGAAAATTCGTTTGTTTTTTGTACTGATGCTGATCGTATCTTTTAATCTGAATGCACAGAATAAAGATAGTTTGATGATTCGTAACCTCTATTCGGCGGCGCTTTCAGATAACAGCGGTTACAAAGACCTGGAATTTTTATGTAAAAAAATTGGCGGAAGAATTTGTGGCTCACCCCAGGCCATGGCTTCTGTAGAATGGTCAAAGCAACTTTTACAACAAGTGGGATGTGATACAGTTTTTCTGCAACCCTGCAAAGTACACAACTGGCAGCGCGGGCCAAAAGAAATTGCGAAAGTGAATTCAAATGTTTATGGTTCCTATGAGCTTTCTGTTTGTGCATTGGGAGAATCTGTAGGAACGGGCGATTCCGGAGTGTATGGAAATGTTATTGAAGTGAAAAGTATCGATGAGTTAAAGAAAATGCGGAGAAAAGATGTGGAAGGAAAAATTGTTTTTTTCAACCGCGCCATGGATCCTTCGAATTATTATACGTTTATGTCATATGGCGGAGCTGCCGACCAGCGCGTGATTGGTGCGTGTGAAGCCTCGAAGCTGGGCGCAGTAGGTGTGATTGTGCGTTCACTTTCCATGTCAATAGATGAATGCCCGCATACAGGAATCATGCGTTATAAAGATGCACCAAAGCAGATTCCCGCTTTCGCAGTTTCTACTTTTCATGCAGAAAAACTGTCGCAGAATCTGAAAATTGATCCCGCTTTAAATTTGTACATGCATGCATTGTGTAAGTTTTTGCCCGAAGCGGATTCATACAATGTGATCGGTGAATTGAAAGGAAGTGAATTCCCGAATGAATACATTGTTGTGGGCGGACATCTGGATGCATGGGACAATGGCGAAGGCGCGCACGACGACGGCGTTGGCTGCGTTCAGTCGATTGATGTAATAAAAATATTTAAGAAGTTAAATTACAAACCCCGCCACAGCCTGCGTGCCGTTATGTTTATGGATGAAGAAGTATCGCAGCGCGGTGGAAGAAAATATGCTGAGGTTGCAAAGAATAACAATGAAAAGCATATTGTAGCCATCGAATCCGATCATGGCGGATTCACACCGTTTGGATTTTCAATTGATGCAAACGATACGGTTGTGCAGAAAATTCAAAAGTGGGAAGCCCTTTTAAAGCCTTATGGAATCTACAAACTGATCAAAGGTGGTTCCGGTGTTGATATCAGTTTCCTTAAAGAAAACGGCGTGCCCCTTATGGCCATCCTCACCGATTCACAACGCTACTTCGATTACCAGCACGCCCCTTCCGATACATTTGAAAAAGTCAATATCCGTGAAATGCAGTTAGGCACCGCAACCCTGGCAGCAATGATTTATCTGATTGATCAGTATGGGTTGAAATAACAGACTTAATAATATTTTCCTGAAAGTTGAAGTTTGCTTAACTCAATCAGGTAAATACCGCAGTCGTAAAAATATTCAGTAGGGTTATGTCTTTCAATAAACCAATATTTATTCTTTGTATGACCTTCAAGGATCCATGATGTACCATCCAGATAGGGCTTGTGTTTTTCAGATGGATTTTTTTCCCAAAACTTAAAACGTGCAATAAGTTTCTCGAATTGCCTCCAATGTTTTAAACCAAGTTGTCTTTCTTTATAAATCTTAATGTCAGCATGACGGTTAGGATAAATTATAGAATCGGAATTAAACGAGCCTGAAAAACTAGTTTGTTCAAGAGTTTTTAAATCTGAATATTTGGGGACCATCCTCATGACTTGTAATTCTAAAAATTCTGGGTACCTGTTAAGCTGCTTTGCAGTAAGCCATACTTGAGTCCCGTCTTTATGAATACTAATAATCGTAGGTGGTCTGAATGGTGGCTCTAGTATCAGCCGGAATATATCATGCCCAATATATTTATTGTAAAGTACAAGTTCTCGAGCCTCGTAAAGAATGAGAGAAGCACTTACATTTACAAACAAACTATCAATACCAGTAGCAATCTCTTTTTCCCCATTGTTAATAGTCTTTGGGAAATAAAGAGTATTAGAATCCTTTGGTATTCCT
>JAZDMK010000039.1:0-4389 GCA_043800975.1 Bacteroidota bacterium
ATGATTTTCCTGGCTTCCATTGCATTCATTGCATGCTTTTCCAATGTATCTGCGCAAAGCGAAACCGAATATGATTCCTTGTTGGTAATCAGAACGCCCTATGTATATTCCGCGTCCCTGAATAAAGACAGCCTGATTGAAAAGCTGAGCCTGCAGATTGCCGGTTCCACAAATCCTTCGGTATTGTATTACCAACGTGGAATAACCTATTTTCTGAAAGGGCAGTATGATTTTGCATTTAATGATTTTTCAACCGCCATCGAAGGTAATTCAGGATATGTGGAAGCATGGGCAAATCGTGGTCTTACTTGTTATGTAATCAGCAATCCCAAAAACGGGATTTATGATTTGGACAAAGCACTGGAACTGGATGATAAACTTGCCAAAGCTTATTTTATCAGAGGTATGTGTTACGACATGAATAAGAATTTCAATGCTGCTTTGATTGATTACAACAGATCTATAGAAATGCAGCCCAATAACCCCGAACCTTATTTTTTCAGAGCCATTTCATTTGAATCCCAAAAACAATATGATAAAGCAATTACAGATTATTCTACCGTGATCGCTTTACGCCCGAAAGAAGCGGATGCATACGTGGAAAGAGCTTTGGTTTATGATCAGGCCGGTATTCTGGACAAAGCTATGGCTGACTTTGATAAAGTGATACAAATGTTCCCGGATAATGTGGATGCATTGTTCAACAGAGCACGTTTGAAAGATAAATTAAAGGATAATGCAGGTGCTGTTTCCGATTATCAAAAAGTTACTAAACTAGAACCTGAAAACCAGGAGGCATACTTTTTGTTAGCCATCGACTTCGATATTTTGAAAAAGAATCAGGAGGCGCTGGATGCTTACAAAAGTTTTATCAAATATGCCAGCGCTTTAGATTCGAAAGACATCAAGTATGCGAACAAACGAATCAAGGCACTCGAAAAAAACTAACATGAAACAAAAACTTATTGCTGCAACCACCGGAATGCTGGTCATTCTGATGTTGTGTATTGTAGGGAACGCAAAAGCGCAGGATGATAAACAATCCGGAAACGACAACTCACAAAGTTTTTCGAAAACTGTGGAAGGAACCCTGATCAGTAAAAACGGACTTATTGTGAAGTTTCAACCCAAGGCTGAAACAAATCTTCTACCTGTTAAAGATTCTCTGGGCATTCTTTCCAAATATTTTGAAACAACCATTGGTAAGTTCAATACAACCGGATGGATGGATATCGGAAAGATGAAAGTGATTTCTGCTGACAAAAACATGCTTACGCTGAAGCTTATTGAAGAACTCAGCATCATTACCAAAAACGGAGAGAAGGTAAATCATTTCAAACCCGGTACTGTTGTGCGTTTTACATGGGCTTATTAAAAATTACGAAGATGAAATCAAAATTGATATTTCAGAAAAAGATGTTCAGCCTGATTGCAATTGCAATCGTTGTTGTATTTACCGCCGCGTTTTTAATTCCCCGCAACCAGGGTACAACCGATGCATTCAGCGGACCTACACGTCCAACTATTCCTATGGTTCAGGTTGGAATGTTTGCTTTGGATTATTCATCGTATAAAATTATAGGGCACAAGTTTTTTAATTTTCAGAAAGCATATCCTGATACGATCAAAGGGATACCATTGGTTTGCAACCAAAACATGGCTGGTGATGAAGGAGACTTCACAATTAAATTAATCGGTAGTCCTGGCAACCTCGCAGCAGGATCAATTATGTGGATGGGCACAGGGCAATTAACAGAGCCTGTTCTGGATACAATGAAATATACAACAGAAGGGGTGAAAGTGCCTCTTAAGAAGCCCGCTCATATTTCTTATCTGAATAAAGAAATGACTGCAAACGATAAATTGAAAACAGACAAAGTTTTTTCGAAACTAAAAAATCTTCAGATTCTTCAGGGCTTTAACAGTTATCCCTTCAAAGTGGGATATTATCTGTACACGCCAAGGGTAGGCAAGACGGACTATTCCGTTGCCATGTGGTTGTTTTTTATTTCGATTGAATACTAGATTATTTCGAAATATCTTTTATCCACTTATCCAGCTGTTCGTATATGGCCGGGTTAAACAGATCAAAGTAGTATCCCTTTTTCTTTGAATTGACGTAGCTTTCAGCTGGGGTGTTTGATTTTGCAAAAGCATGATCCATGTTGGGAATAGAAATAAAAAGTGCGTTTCCCGGATGATAGTTATTTACGATATTAACAATCGCTTTATGTTCATTATCGGAAAATGCTTCAAAGTCGCCCGTGCCGCGAATTACCAGCACACGCGCACTGACATTCTTCCAGTACTCTGCCAGGTTTAAATCCTGAATCTGCTGCCAGTATTTATAGTTTCTTCCCCACAGCAATTCATCTCCGTCGTATTCCATCTGCTCCTGCATGGCTTTTTTATAATCAGCATTCAGGGCAACTTCCTTGGGTGTTTTTTTCTGAATCAGCAATTCATAAAGCAGGGGTGTCATGCTTTTAATCAGATTTTCATTCACCACCCAGTCGGCACCGGCAATGATATTTTGAAAACGAAACATCTCGAGCAGGTATTCATACCAGCTGATGACTGTTGTTCCGCACACAACCACACCCTTAACAGGAACAGCACTGGCAATAACAGGTGCAATGAGTCCGCCCAATGAATGTCCGAAAATAAAAACGTTATCCTGATCCGCAAAGTCGTAAGTTTTTAGTTTCTCAAGGCCTGTGCTGAATGCTTTCACTTCGGTGAAGTAATCAATCTTATCACAGTCGGGCGTCTTAAAATTATCGCCCATGCCCGGCTTCTCCACACGCATCACGGCATAGCCGAGTTTATTCAAGCCACGGATCAACAATCCGTACGGATGTTTATCCAGGTTATCCATCACCGCACAGGTGTATCCCTGAATAAAAAAGATGCTTTTGAATTTTCCTTTGCCGATGGGTTTGCTTGTGATCAGTCGTAAGTATCCATCCATAAAAGGTACTTCATCGTAGATCACTTCTGCACCCTCAATCACTTCCAGAGGCATGGGTATTACTTTTCCAGATATTACTTTCTGTTTACCTTGGCGAAAAAACTCAACTTTTATTTCGTCGTTTCCGCGATAATTCTTTATTACCGACAGAAATGATTTTTTGTTGTCGGTGGCAAGTCCATTTACGGAAACAATCACATCGTTCACTTCAAGCTTGAATGAGGATGCAGTAGAGTTCGGAAGCACTTCCGTAATGATGACTCCCTTTGTGTCAGTTAATTTATAAACCTTCTTCAGTGAATCATTCAGGTTGTTTGTTTTGGCACCAAAGAAGCCGCGGCGCTGAATGTGCTGGGCGCTGAGGAGTAGGGGAAACAGCAGGAGCAGAAGGATTATTTTGGTTTTCATGCTGATGAATTTTTGTTCATTTTATGTTTCAGCTTTGCAGTGTCTTTTTATGCCGGGCGTGCAGACGCAGGATTTGTGAATTTTTTTTTCTCACCCATCATCCCGTCATTTTTTTTGACAGCTACTTGCTGGCAGCTTTGTTTATTAATCTGGTCTCAAATTCAATTTTACGGTTGCTCGAAAAAAGTACAGTGGCTTTTATTTTGAATTGTTCGGGGAATTCGATTTTTGAAATATTACGAAACCAAAAAGAATAGTCTTGCATGAATATGATGTCATTCCCTATAAAAATCACTTTCGCATTATTATTATAGTATGATATGAAATCCTGGACTGACCTGAAATACAAAGCATTTGTAATCATCATGCCATGATGATATCTCTTTTGTGAGGTGAGATTTTTCCATACATGTTGTTTTGTTAATACAGAATCTCCATGAAGAAAGTCATTTAACAATCCTAGTGAATCTGAATTTTGTGTTTCTAATTTAAATGAGATATTTTCAATCTCTTCTGTCGATTCACAAAAACTTGCCGGAGCAAATAATACACTTATCGCTCTATTAATATTAAAGGAATAATCACTATTTGAGTTTTTATGAAAATATTTAGGCGAAACCCAAATGTTAATACCATATTTTCCTGTGGTATCTATTGTGTTAACATCTTCAATTATTTGGGATTTATTATCTGATGAGTCTTTACAATATTTTATTAATGTAATTTCTCCATCAGATAAAATAAATGAATTAGAACTGGATTTCAAAATAAGAATGCAAATAATATATGTAAACAGTACTAATATTAAAATCGTTAAGATTATTACTTTTAGAGTCTTCATAAAGATAGATTGCGAACTATTTCGATCTTATTCGGGCAGCTTTACGCTTGAAATGTATTCAAATGTACTAAAGTTTTTCAACCCGGCAAAAGACACAAGCTAAAACTAAATCATTCGCACTTTTTATCGTCATCAGACGGGTTAGATGATTTTATCTTTTGTCTGAATG
>JAZDMK010000052.1:0-5705 GCA_043800975.1 Bacteroidota bacterium
TTTTGCACCATAACCGGTCTGATTCTTCGTGCAGACTTAATCGCAGCCAGTATTCGGCTTCAGCTTTAAACTGAACGGCTCTAAACGGAATCTCAATAAATGAAGATTCACCTGCAGCAATATCCTGATCGGGTAAAATTCTTGATTGTATTGTCGTACTGTTTTCAGCAAGTTCCCAACGAATCTCGTATTTATTCAGGTTTGAAAAAACAAATCTATTGACAATCCTGACTTTCCCATTTTTTACATCAAAAGGTTCAAAAGCTACCGGTTGAAATTCGTACCTGCATTCCCATGCATGTGGGTTTGGAGTTCGGTCAGCAGCAAATACTCCGTTCAGACAGAAGTTTTGATCGTTTGGAACATCGCCAAAATCGCCGCCATAAGCGAAGAATTTCTTCCCGCTTTCATGAGTTTTTAATATGCCCTGATCAATCATATCCCAGATAAAACCGCCAATTAAATTTGGCCTTTTCCTGATTTCAGTCCAGTAATCGTGAAGGCCGCCAACTGAATTGCCCATGGCATGCAGATATTCGCACATGATAATCGGACGGGTAATATGGGCACTTTCCGACATACCAATCAAGGCGCTGAGATCGGGATACATCCGACTTACAACATCTACATAATCTGGATCATCAGGATTGGCATACACAGGCCATGAGCTTACCAGGTAACCTGCATCCTCGATATAATGTGGATCATTAGGATCACCCTGTGCTCCTTCATAATGAATAAACCTTGAAGGATCGTATTCTTTAACCCAGGCGGAGGCTGCAGCAAATGTAGGTCCGGTACCAGATTCATTGCCAAGCGACCAACCAATAATGCATGGATTGTTCTTATCACGTTCAACCATACGGAAAACACGGCTTAGTATCGGAGCAGTCCATGATGGTGTAAAGGGAATAAAACTTCCCAGATGATGGCATTCGATATTGGCTTCATCGAGTACATAGATGCCATATTTGTTGCATAATTCGAGAAAATACGGATCATTGGGATAATGCGATGTGCGCACGGCATTGAAATTGAATTGCTTCAACAATTCCACATCTTTCCGCATATCATCGCGGGTAAGCGCCTTGCCATTAATCATGTTGTGATCGTGACGATTAACGCCCATGATTTTAACAACTCTCCCATTAATTAACAGTTCATTCTTTTTACTGAATTCAACTTTCCGGAATCCAATCTGCTGACTTCGGGCTTCAACCACATGTCCTTCAGGATTGATAACTAAAAAAACCAGTTTATATAAATAGGGATCTTCGCCTGACCACTTGTGAGGACACCGGATTCTGGCTTCCATGAATGCAAATTTTGGCACATCGCGTGGAGGCCAGCGTTCTTCATAGATAGCTTTTATTGATGCTGATAATTCATTGCTCAACACAGGAGTATTATTGGCATCAAAAAGCTGAGCGGTTACTTTCCATCCATCTAGTTTATCCGCATCTTTCATGACCCAAACTTTTGGCCTGATTTCCAGTTTGGCATCCTGAAAATTTTCATCGAGTTTGGTTTTTACATAAAAATCGTTCAATGCAATTTTGGGTTGAGCCAAAAGCATAACCTCCCTATGGATTCCACTCAATCGCCACATATCCTGGTCTTCCAGATAGCTGCCATCGCTCCAACGGAAAACCTGCACTGCAACACGGTTATTCCCGGGTTTTATGTAGTTGGTAATATCGAACTCGGCAGCCAGACAGCTTCCCTGACTATAACCAACTTCCCTGCTATTTACCCAAATGTAAAATGCTGAGGTAACTCCTCCGAAATGAATAATTACAGACAGATCTTTCCAGTCTTCAGGAATTACAAAATCACGAAAATAACTTCCCACAGGATTATCGCGGTAGATTTTAGGCGGACGCGGTGGTAGTGGCCCTTTCCAATCAAATTTTATAGTTGTATCAAGAATATTTGGAGTAAACGGATAGATGATATTGCTGTATATAGGTTGTCCGTAGCCTTTCAGTTCCCAGTTCGACGGAACTTCAATATCATCCCATCCATTGCCTGCAAAATCACTTGCCATAAAATCTGTTGGCCGGTTTTCGGCTTTTCCAACAAAGTTGAATTTCCATATTCCGTTTAACGAAATCATACGCGAAAGCTCCCGGTTTCCGTTCAAAGCATCAGTTGTATTTTTGAAGGAATATGAAGGGACCCGAGCCTCCATTTTATTTTTCTCGAAAACATGCTCGTTTTCCCAGTCGTTTTGAGCGTACGAAAATTGAGAAGTTGTAAAAAGTATTAATCCAAAAATGGTAAGTTTATTCTTCATTTTTTTGATTGCTTATTGCAAAGCGTTTTTAACGTACTACTCTGCCAGATGCAGAACCTCTCATCAGTGCTTCGACTTCAGCCCGGGACACATAGTTAAAATCACCATTTATTGAATGACACAAACAAGATGAAGCCACAGCAAAACGGATAGCGTTTTCAGACTCAGACAATTCTGGTTTATTTAATGCGAAAATCAACGCAGCTCCAAAAGAGTCCCCTCCACCTACACGGTCAATAATGTTTTTAATTTCGTAAGGAGCGTAGATGCCTTTGTTTAATGGTGCAAAATGAGATCTTCCCGTAGCAGTATCGTACAACATTGCCCCCCAGTTGTTGTGCGTTGCTGAAATACTTTCCCGAAGAGTAATAGCTACTTTTTTTACATTCTGGAACTGACTCACGATTTCTTTTGCCACATCGGTGTATTTTGCCACATCCAGTTTACCTCCGTGAATATCTGTATTTTCAACTGAAATACCCAGGACATCGTATGCATCTTCTTCATTTGCAATTACAACATCTACATCCAGAAGAATTTTTCGCATGGTTTTCTGAGCCAGTTCTGTTGCTGAAGTGCCAGATTCCCATTGCCATAATTTTTTCCGGAAATTTAAATCGCATGAAACAATTAAGCCTTTTTCTTTGGCTGTCCTGACAGCTATCTCCGTTGCATTGGCTGATATTTCAGAAAGGGAAGGTGTAATACCGGTTGTATGCAGCCATCCTGCACCTTCAAGCAAAGTATTCCAGTTGTAGGTGTTGCCTGGCGTTAGTGAAACTGAAGAATAATCACGGTCATACATCACTCTGCTTGGGCGCTGGTTGGCGCCGCGTTCTATAAAGTACAAACCAAACCGACCATACTTAACAATTTTAATACCGGAAACATCAACGTCAATTCCTTTGAGCACCGACAAACAGGCTTCGGTCATTTCATTATCAGGCAGTGCTGTAACAAACTTCACTTTCCCACCCAGCATGGCTATAGATACAGCAACATTTGCCTCTGCACCGGCGAAAGTAATATCCAGCTTCCCGGGCATACTTTGGCGAAAGCGTTGAAAGTTTTCAGGACATAAACGTCCCATTATTTCACCAAATGTTACAATTGGTTTCATTTTCAATTCAATATACGATTCAGTACAATAGATTTTAATAATATTTAATCTATTGAAACCCGGCTTTGTCTTTCAGCTTTCTGATTTCTGTGATCAGATCGCTTATTTCCCTGGCATTAGCTGTAATTTCATCCCAATTTTCAGCCTGAATAAGCGGGCGTTTCGCAATCCATGAACCACCAATAGCTGTAATTAACGGCGATTCGAGATAAGAGCGGGCATTGTCCATGCCGCATCCTCCAAGCGGAATAAATTTTAGTCCTAAATACTGGTAAGGGGCTGCTATGCTCTCCAAATGATTCATTCCTCCTGATGTTTCAGCAGGAAAATATTTCAGCACCCGGCACCCTTGTTCAACAGCTATTTCAATGTCAGTAGGAGTCATAATTCCGGGAGTAAAAGACAAACCATGTTTATAGGCTTCGGTAATTATCTTGGGATTACAACCCGGTGCTACCGCAAAATCGGTGCCTACATCAGCAACTGCTTTGACCTGATCAACTGTTAATACAGTACCAATACCGAGGATCATTGCCGGAACTTCCTTTTTAATCTTCAGTGCCGCATCAATGGCCACCGGTGTGCGAAGTGTCAGTTCGATGACGTTGACTCCTCCTGATAAAAGTGCTCTCGCTACAGGAACTGCGTGATTTAAATCATCAATGATCAGCACTGCTACAACACCGGCATCATCTATTTTTTTAATTATGCCAGGCGCCATAGCCCGTTGAGCTACAGGTTGCATAATTTAAACTCTTATTGTAATGCGTTTCTTTTCCAGATAATCATCTAAAGCCAGGTAAGAACAATCATGCCCTAAACCACTTTCTTTTACTCCTCCATGAGGCAGATAAATTGCATATTTAAATCCATTTATATGAACCTCTCCGACTTCCAGCCCGGCTGAAAACTTTTGAATACGATTTACATCGTTGGTGTATATATAGCTCGACAACCCAACTTCACAATCATTGGCTAAATCTAAAACTTCATCATCTTCTTTGAAAGAATAAATGGCTGCAAGTGGACCAAAAATCTCTTCTCTGAAAATTGTCATTTTGTGCGTAACTTCGGAAAAAACTGTCGGTTCATAAAAAAATCCTTTCTCTTTATCTTTTGGTATCTTACCTCCGCATTCCAGCCTGGCACCTTCTGCTATTGTGGTTTCAGCTAACTTCATTATTCTGTCACGCGAACGCTTGTCGACCAATGGCCCCATGTCAATCTTAGAGTCGTTGCCAAAACCCAGCTGAAGGTTTCCAGCCCTTTTTACAAACAGTTCAATAAACTCTTTATAAATACTTTTATGTACAAAAATCCGGTTAGGAGAAACACAAATCTGACCACAATTTCCAAATTTTAATGCCGCCAGATCATTGACAGCCTGGATCAGGTTTGCATCGTTAAAAACAATTGCAGGAGCATTTCCTCCAAGTTCCATACTGAAATGTTTTATTGAAGTAGCTGCTTGTTGCAGTGCCATTCTTCCAGAAACTGAGGAACCAATCATGGTAATTACACGCGGGATCTTGCTCGAAGATAATGTCAGGGCAAGTTCTTCGTTAGAGCCCGCTATTATATTTACAACCCCTTTGGGGAAGTTAATGCTTTCCAAAATCTCACCAATTAAATATGCCGAAAGCGGTGCATTTGCCGAAGGTTTCAAAATGAGAGTACACCCTGCTGCCAGTGCCGGCCCAAGTTTAAATCCGAAATTCAGCAGCGGGAAATTCCATGCCAGATACCCAACTGCCACACCTGCAGGTTTTGCAATGATTTGATGAGCATGAGTCCCATCAGGATCTGGGATGATCTCATCTCTGCGATGCAACATTTCCTGCGGAAACCATTCAAGAGCATTAACCACAGTTTCGTAATCTTCCAACGCCTGATTGTAGGTTTTTCCCATTTCGTACATCACCGATTCACGGATTTCATGCTCACGTTTAATGAGTGCATCGCGTAGCTTATCCATCCACATTTTGCGGGTGTTGATGCTCATTTTCGACCACTTTTTGAATGCAGCCTGAGCTGCTACCAAAGCAAGTTCCCCATCCTTTTTACCTCCCCAGGCAATTTCGGCTACTGCCTCTTCAGTGCCAGGACATATAACCTGTTTTCTTTCACCGGAAACTGCATCAAGCAATTCTCCGCCGATGTATAATTTTTTATATCCGAATTTCATAACTATTCTTTTAGTGTGTATTTAAGCAATGCCACTTCATTTAATTCAAAACCCAATCCTGGTTTATCGCTGATTTTAATCTCCCCGTTTTCTATTACCATTTC
>JAZDMK010000057.1:0-2747 GCA_043800975.1 Bacteroidota bacterium
TGATGAGCAAGGCAGTTATGCAATGCTTCCAGGATTACTTTATTGTCGTACTTGTCGACGGTAACAGAAAGCAGTTCATTTTCAGGAAAAAATTTATACTTGTAATTTCGTATCCTGTTGCCTGCTTTTGTGGTGGACAGCAGCATCGGAATGCTAAAATGTTCATAGGCCTTCTCTTCGGTATCCAGCTTCCAGGTAATCTGTGCGATGGCCAGCAACAAATAGTGGAATGCCTCTTCCTTACCCAGCAGAATCAAAGCGGTGCGGGTTATCGCGCCATGGATCGTTATTTTGGCTTTATCCAGGAATGTCAGATCAGTCCATCCGCTAACTTCATCAGCCATGGCAGGATTACGCTCGATGAACTTTCTCCTTGCTACCGATACAGCTTCTGGATCAAGGTCTGACAATGAAGCATTTTCAACGATCTCAGCCGACCAATCCTTATGCGAATTGTAAATCTGTCGGACTAGATCGGGGAAATTTCTTAAATCGGTTTTATTGCTACCTATTCTAATGAAAGCCTTCTTCTGAAAATGTGTAGGTTCACCCACAGCTGCCGGGATTTGTAAAATGACAAAATGTCCTTTATCAAGATCCATTTCATGAATGGTAAAATTTACCTTGGGATGGACCAACATCCTGAGCCATAGTTCCAGATCCTGGTTTCCCTGCCTGGCGGAAAAAAAAGAGAAATTTGTTCCTACAAGTTCATTACTTTCATTTTTCACTCCCCAGATGAGATATCCAAATGGCTTGTTTTTAATGCAAGCGCCATTGCTCATGGCCGAAATATACTCCCCGATCTGATCATTGGTGACGGAACCTTTGTTTAACTTGAACTCAACCCATTCGGTTTCATCGGGTAATAAAACAAGATCGTGAAGTAATTGTATCAAAGCTTCTCTATCCATCTCAATAACGTTTAATTCTTCAATCCATACAACACCAAATAATCATCGCTCTTCCCCAGCTTCCGCAGGTTTTCCTTTTGAGCAGCGCTCAATTTAGGATACTTGCGGGCATACCAGTTCTCCACCTCCTCTACATCCTCCGCATTAAATCCATAAGCTTCATAAACCAAGCGGTCTATTTCGATTTGCTCGTGGCTGGCGTAGTCGTAGGATGGATTTTCTTTTTGTTTCCTAATAATATTTTGAACCCAATTCTGGATGTTTAACCAAAGTGGTTCATTAAAAAAAATTGAAAAATCAATTACATCTCCTTCTTGGGTATGAATTGTATGATTGTGAAAATTTTTAAATACAAATTTTGCAAATTTAGATGACAAAATACCTAACCTGAATTATTCATAAACCCAAATTTCCGAAAAAAAATCATGACTTGCCCAAGTTTCTTCCCTGAAAAAAGTTAGGATTAGTTCCTCGAGTGGAATAATTAGGGATTTTTTTAAATTCAGGCAGATATTTTGAGACCGAAAATCCGAAAACCAGCCGATATCAACAGTTTTTCAGTGTTATCAACAATCCTTAAATCTTGTCCAATGTAACTTAACACAACAAGTCCGGATAGACTTTTTAGGACAACATTTCTGTTAATACCAAGATCTTGCCCGATAAAGTTTAAACTTTCTAATCCTTCCAAACTAGTCAACTTTGCGTTGTCTTCAATGTAGAAATCTCCTCCAATAGAAGCTAAAACATTTAAACCGGTCAAGTTTGTTATGTTTTCCCCGGTTATTGTAACATCTCCCTCGATGTTTGTACAATTGGGGTAATGGATTTGAAAACTATCAATTGCAGCTTGGTTTGAGAAAAGTATTCCTTGCGGGAGACATGTTTGAGCATGGCCTTGACTTGAAAAAAGTAGAAAGAGTAAATATTGAAGAAGTTTTTTCAAATTGGTTAGTAATTAAAAATGTCAGGCAATTAAGACTGTGTTAAATTACTATAGTGCATAACGCCCCGCCGGCAGCCGCAGTGCGGGGTTTACTTGTTCTTATTTTTACTTTCCTTTAATGCTTGCAGGTTTGGTGACAGCCAGCCTCCGGAAACCGCCCGCATTGCTCGGCTGCCGGTTCGTTAGCGGCTGGCATTATTTTTCTTAATATTTATTTTAATCACCTTAGGAGTATATATTTTTATATCATTTGTCATCTTTGAAAAATCCTTGTTATTAATATCATAGGTGATGAGTAATTCATTTTTGTCCGTAACAAAGATGGCTGAACATTCACGTGGCAAATAGCAAAAGTTTGTGGAATCATAATCTTCTGTTCCGGTTGTTGTTTCAGGTATTTGATAAATAACTTTTTCTTCTGTCCAGGGTCCGGTTAACTCAGCGGCAGTTCTGATTTTTATTTTATTGTCCATGAATTGAATATCTGAAAACATAATCCATTGTTTCAGTTCTGGATGATAAGTAACTGTTGTGCCACGAAATCCTAAATAAACAGTATCCATATTCTGTGGATTTATTCCTGTTATCCAAGTTTTGTCTAGTGAGAAGTATTCAAAAGGAATCCCTGTATTGTCAATGGCATTCAATTTTTTTCGTACCAAAAGTTGCGCTTGATCATTTCTGCTCACAAAAAAATACACATAATCATCATTAACAGCATGCGATCTTAAGCCCATGTATGGATACTTTTGGCCCTGATATAAACTGCTACCAGTAAACGGAACAAAACGATACCACCCTCAGGGAAGGAATACCACTGTATGGTTTCAAGAGGGATGATGATAGTATATCTTATGGCACTTTTGGATGTTTCATTTTGAGATGTA
>JAZDMK010000061.1:0-4821 GCA_043800975.1 Bacteroidota bacterium
GGCAACTACTATGTCATCGTAACGGATGTGAATGGCTGCAGCAGCACCTCGAATATTGTGTATGTAGATATCACAGGCATATCAGAAAATGCAGCTCTTTCGGTAGCTATTGTTCCGAATCCGAATAACGGGACGTTCGAGCTGATCATTCCCGGTAAGTCGGATAAACCCGTCACCTTTGCGATCTATGATGCCATAGGTCAGGTTGTGATGAATAAAGATTTCCATTTACCTGTAAAAGAAGTTATTTCATTGAACCTGAGATCCGGTGTATATTTCGCGCATGTTAATACTCCCGACGGAATCAGGGTTTTTAAAGTAATTATCCACTAACTACCTAACAATCTGTTCTTAAAAGCCCGGTCATGCCGGGCTTTTTTGTTGAAATCATTGTTAATAAGTATAAGAAAGTAAGGAGTTTAAATGTGTTTATGTCTTCAAAATTCGTATCTTTGCAGACGAAATTTCAATGTTTGTTTGATAACCTAACTAAAACAACATTTCATGAAAAAAATTACTTTATTTATTCTTGGTTTTCTCTTTGCGTTTTCTGTTTCAGCCAATACCGTTGTGACCGGTGAAGCTTCATCAGAAACTATGTCAGCAGGGGAAATGTATTTTAAAATCAGTCCTGATCCTACGCAATCCGGTGTGTTTAACTTGGAGTTTGCAAACCCCGAAAACGAACAGATGTATGTCACCATCTTCAATTCCGAAGGAGATGCTGTATACACAAACAACTTTTCTTCTTCGGTAAAAGAATCAGTTGACCTTTTTTGGAAAGGTGAAGGCGTGTTTTATGTTCTCGTTGAAACCGAGAGCGTTTGCCGCGTTGGACGCGTGGTGGTTTATCGCTAAACCTTAGTTTTTACAAATTATCTTTTTTCTCTGATCGCTTCCTTCAAGCACTTCTGTGCATTTGGAATAAAGCAGTATGTTATTTACAACCCGGTTGTCGGGTGTGGCAAGTATCATTTTCAGCTTGCTGATGATACTTTTCATTTCTTCAAATTCCCTGCGGAAAGATGAGTTATGCTGAATATACGTTTCAATAGAACGGGATTCGCTTTTGCTGGTTTCTTTGTACAAATAACGAATAAGGTCTTGCTGGGTAATAATTGTTTTCATAGGCTATAGTTTTGTTCGACATGGATAATAACGTTTCTACAATGATTTTTATACGGTCATCACGATTTCTTTCTGCTTGATCATTTTTCTTACATTTTTTAATGCGTATCGCATTCTTCCCAACGCAGTATTTACGTTTACCTTGGTGATTTCAGCGATTTCATTGAAGGAGTAATTGGAACAATGCTTCAGCAGGAGAACCTCTCTTTGTTCTTCGGGCAGGTGAGCCAAAAGTTTATGAATGTTTTCCATAATTTCTTTCTGAATGCATTCTGTTTCAAAATCTGTTTCGATCATAAAGGAACAACTCGATGTGAGGTTTTCCTTTTCCCACGGTTTTAATATCACGGTTCGCTTTTCTTTACGAACATGATCGATTACCGTGTTGTGTGCGATTCGCATGATCCAGTTTATGAACTTACCTTTTTCATTGTATCGGCCCTCCCGGATAAACTGGATAGCCTTAATGAAGGTGTCCTGGAACAGGTCATCTGCAGTGTCGCGATTGTAGACGCGGTGAAGGATGTACGAAAACACCGATTCCTTGTGTCTGTTTATCAATGTTTCGATTGCGGATTCGGAGCCCGTGACGTATAGTCTGACAAGCTCACTGTCTGAAGCGTTTTTTCTGTGCATTTGGTTACCTTTTGGTTAAAAGGGTATGCAACGGCCATAATTCCTCCTTTTTTTAATGAGTACTAAAACTTCTAATAAAGACTTAACGAAAAGGAGTAAAAATTATTGCATGCTTCAGAAATTAATTTTACAAAAATGGAAAATATTTTATAAAAGTAGTGAAAAAAAAAGCCAAAAGCAAATATTTCTTACCTTCGCATTCCAAAATAGCAGGATTGACGCGGTATTCATGGATAAAGAAGAAGATAGAAAAAAACTGAACCATATTCTGGTTAAAGGTGCAAGGGTACATAATCTCAAAAATATTGATGTCAGTATACCGCACAATCAGCTGACCGTGATATCGGGCCTCTCGGGTTCGGGTAAATCATCTCTGGCTTTTGATACCATTTATGCAGAAGGGCAGCGTCGTTATGTGGAAAGCTTGTCTTCCTACGCACGGCAGTTTCTTGGGAGAATGGATAAGCCCGATACCGATTATATAAAAGGAATTTCTCCGGCTGTGGCTATCGAACAAAGGGTAACTACGCGTAATCCGCGCTCTACCGTGGGCACTTCCACCGAAATTTATGACTACATCAAACTTCTTTTCGCAAGAACCGGACATACGTATTCTCCTTTGACAGGAAACCGGGTGAAACAACACAGCGTTTCGGATGTGGTGGATTTTATCACCCAATGCGGCGAAGAGCATACCTGCCTGATTTGTTTCCCGATTCAGATTCCCAAAGGCAGAAGCGTGGAGCAGCAGCTGCAGATTTATGTTACGAACGGATACAGCCGCATACGCAAGGGTGATCAGATATTCCGCATTTCGGATATGCTCAAGAATCCTCCCGATAAGATGTCGGCCTTTTATTCGGTTGTGGTCGACAGGGTGAATGGCGGTAGTCAGAATGAAGATAATTATTCCCGTATTGCCGACTCTGTGCAGACTTCATTCTTCGAAGGAAGTGGCCGCTGTTTGATAGAAGTGTTGAAGGGTGAAGAATTTATTAAGAACGAAACATTCTCGAACCGATTCGAAGAAGAAGGAATTCAGTTTGAAGAACCTTCGGTCGATCTATTCAGCTATAACAATCCCTACGGTGCCTGCAAACACTGCGAAGGTTTCGGCAGTGTGATCGGTGTAGATGAAGATCTGGTGATCCCGAATAAAAATCTTTCCATCTTCGAAGAAGCGGTGGCCTGCTGGAAAGGCGAGAAGATGAGCGAATGGAAAGAAGAACTGGTGATGAACGCCTATAAATTCGAATTTCCGATTCATAAGCCTTATTACGATTTATCGGATGCGCAGGTGGAAGTTCTCTGGAAGGGAAACCAATACTTTCAGGGCATTTTCGCATTCTTTAAATGGGTGGAAGAACAATCATACAAGATACAATACCGTGTGATGCTGGCACGCTATCGCGGGAAAACGCTTTGTCCCGAATGTCAGGGTACACGTTTGCGCAAAGATGCGAACTACGTAAAGGTAGGAGGGGTGTCGGTTTCCGAAATGATGCTGATGCCGATATCAAAATTGATTGTGTTCTTTAAAGAGCTGAAACTGGATAAATACGAAGAGAAAATAGCCAACCGTCTTCTCATCGAAATCAACAACCGCCTGCAGTATCTCGATGAAGTGGGGTTGGGATATCTTACGCTGAACCGCTCTTCGTCTACTTTATCGGGCGGTGAATCGCAGCGCATGAGTTTATCAACGGCTCTGGGAAGCAGTCTGGTAGGTTCCACTTATATACTCGATGAACCCAGCGTGGGCTTGCACCCGCGTGATACGCACCGTTTGATAACCATTCTGAAACACCTGCGTGATGCGGGAAACACCGTGATCGTTGTAGAACATGACGAAGAAATTATCCGTGCGGCGGACTATTTGGTGGATATGGGACCCCTGGCCGGATACAAAGGAGGCGAGGTTGTGTTTCAGGGAAAAACTGCCGACATAATGCAGTGCAAAGACTCTCTGACGGGTAAGTTCCTCAGAAACGAAAATGCAATTCCTCTTCCGAAAGTTAGAAAGAAATGGAAAGAATTTATTGAAATAAAGTGCGCGACCGAAAATAATCTCAAACGTGTTGATGTGAAAATCCCCTTGGGAATACTAACGGTGGTAACGGGTGTAAGCGGATCGGGAAAATCATCGCTGGTGCGCAACATTCTGTATCCCGCTATGAAAAAGCATTTCGGGAATGGGGGCGAGCGTCCGGGAAAACACCATCAGTTGGTGGGAGATATGAAAAGCCTGGCTGCCGTGGAGTTTGTGGATCAGAACCCGATCGGAAGATCGTCGCGCTCGAATCCTGTAACTTATATAAAAGCCTTCGATGACATACGCAGCTTGTTTGCTTCGCAGCCGCTGGCTAAAACGCGTGCGTATACGCCCGGATATTTTTCGTTCAATGTGCCTGGTGGAAGGTGCGAGGAATGCGAGGGCGAAGGAGAAGTGAAAATTGAAATGCAGTTCATGGCCGATCTGAAGCTGCTTTGCGAAAGCTGCCATGGAAAACGATATAAGGATGAAGTGCTGGAAGTCACATACCGCGGGAAGAACATCTCGGAGGTGCTGGAGATGACGATCACCGAAGCCATCGAACTTTTCTCCGGAAAGGGAGATAAACTGAACAGTTCGGAGAAAAGTGTTGTAGAGAAACTGACGATACTGGACGAGATTGGCATGGGCTATATGCGGCTGGGACAGTCGTCCAGCACATTATCCGGTGGTGAAGCGCAGCGTGTGAAGTTGGGTTTCTTTCTGAGTCATAACAACCCCGCGCTAAAGACGCTGTTTATTTTTGATGAACCGACAACAGGTTTGCATGCTTTTGATATTGAGAAATTGTTGAAGGCGCTGCATGCATTGATATCGCAGGGGCACAGCGTGCTTGTGATAGAACACAATCCGGAAGTAATTAAATGTGCCGACTGGGTTGTTGATCTGGGGCCGGAGGGTGGTGATGCCGGGGGCTATGTTTTGTTTGAAGGTGTTCCGGAAGATTTGGTGAAGCAGAAGGGTTCACAAACCGGAAGGTTTTTGAAGAATAAAATATAGATGTT
>JAZDMK010000071.1:0-3651 GCA_043800975.1 Bacteroidota bacterium
ATTTGCAACAAACAAACCAAAACCAAAGAGGGGAACTATAAAACCTACGTCACAATTGAATTGGCAGGTAACGATGTGTTGAGCGCACTAAACAACCGGCTTTCCAACGATCAGATCCTGAAGGTTGACTACAATTACGAAAAATTCAAGAAGACCTTTGAGGAGGAGATGAACAAACTGGATACACCACAGTAAGTCATTTTTTCAGGAATTGAAACATGCTTGCCGGTTAAAAACCGGGGAGTCTGGATATGGTGACTCTTGTCAGATATTACTTAAAACAACTATTGAATCAAAATAGCTGGCTTCCTCTGTTGCTTTTTACTGACCTGTTACTACCGCCAGTTGCTTGGACACAAACAAATACAGCCATCTCCCGCGATTTTGACAAGGAGATGGCTGATTACGCTACCGGAAGCCCCGACACAACTTTGCTCCCAACAGCGCTCAGCCCAATACCTCCCTGGATGAATATGCGATTTCCCGAGCAGAGAGACACTCTCTATATCTTTGGGATTTCAGATCCCGGGTTAATAGATACCATCGCCCGTCAACAGGCGGTTCTCAGAGCTGTTGCGCTGGGCGCCATGGCTGATGCAACCAACTCGGAGCATTTCTCCGATTTTTATAGCCAGGAGAAAGGGTCAGGTACCGATTCGAAATATGAAGAAATCTATCGCTTTTCCGCTGACTTTTCAGGTAAAATTCCAACCCTGACCATCCTCAATGACACCATCCTGTTCACTACCGAAGCAATCGTCCTTCTTAGTATTCCCATTAAAAACCTACAAGATAGCGTTATGAAAAATATACGCTTTGAGGCTATTTTGTATAATAATGAAGCGGATATTATGTATGGGAATAAAATGTCAAAGAAGATTGATATCAGCATCCGGAAAAGAAATACAGATGAAATGCTCGTCTTGGATGCAATTTCCTTTTATCAGATCAACGGGAAAGCCACGGGTTTGCGATGCTCATTTCCACAAAGCCAGGCTGTTTATAATCACTACGAGTTTTACTACACTAACAGTCATTCAGAGCAGAAAGCCGATAGCGCTGCTTTTCATGGAACCACCTGCAAACAAGGGCTTTGGATTGCGTATGTTAGTCAGATAATGGACCATCTCTCGATGCAAACCAAAATGTTAAGCAAAGAGTCGCAAGTCATGAGGGATAAAACAGAAGATGCTTCGGCAGAACTTTTAAGAGAGCGATCGCGCACCCGGCTTTCATGGAGAATCAATGCTATCGATGTTCATGACGATAAAATGCGGGTCAATATGACCATTTCAAAATTTTAAATCTTCCGGTATGAGAACTTTCAAAAAGTTTTTTTTACTCGTGATAATTTTGTTCGTTTCAAGCGCAATCAAGTCTCAAACCTATGAAGAGTGGCTGAACCAGGAACAGATAAATATTGACAAATTCATGCTTGAACAAGAGAAAATGCTGCAGGAGCTGCGAAATGAATATACCAGCTATGTTAAGCTCCATGACAAGGATTTTTCCAATTACCTGAAAAAAGAGTGGGAAAGTTTTCATGTTTTCGCCGGGAAGAAACCACCTGAGAAACCCAAACCTAAAACCATTCCTGAATTTGAACCTGTACCTGGTTTTCCTATCCTTTCTATGCCAATTCTTACAGCACCTTTGGATATTCCAAAAAATATTCCAACGCTGGTAAAATTTCCTGTCATTCAAAAAATGGACCCAATCGATTATCCTGAATCTGAGTTTTCCATTAATTTTTGTGGCGCCAAGGTATACCTTGATATTGACCAGGATCTGAAAAATATTGCCTCAGGCAAAAAGGGAAAACAAGCCATCACCGGTTTTTGGGATCATGCAAGTAAAACCAATTACAACAGCCTCGTTAATCAGTTAATGGAAGCTAAATCGAGGTTCAATGTAAACGACTACGGGTATTTTATGTTGGTTCAGGAAACAGCAGGCAGCATTTTTCCGCTGCCCGATCAACAGGATTATAACCTTTTACTTGAATGGTTCCTGATGGTTCGTTCAGGATATGATATCAGAATAGCTTACAACGAAAAACAGATTTCCCTCTTACTTCCCTCCTATAATACATTGTATTTAAAACAATTTCTAACCATCAATAATCTTAATTATTATTTTATCAGTCCGTTTGAGGGATCCGACATCATGACCTATGATAAAAGTTATGATCGTGCCAATACCCCGATCGATTTTAATATTACAAATCCAATGAATTTTGGGAATTCTCCGGTTACGAAAACCATTCTATTGAAATACAAGGATAAAACCTATTCCTTAGAAATTGCTTATGATCCGGGAGTTATCCAGTTTTATAAAAATTATCCGCAGCTTGAAATGGAGGCCTATTTCAATGCTGCCGTATCGATGGATACAAAGCAAAGTATTGTCGAATGTTTCAAACCCATTTTGGCGAATTTATCAGAAACGGATGCTGTCAATCTCCTGCTCAATTTTGTTCAGACTGCATTTCCCTATAAAACTGATCAGGAACAATTTGGCAATGAGAAGTTTTTCTTTGCAGAAGAGTTATTCTATTATCCGGCCAGCGACTGTGAAGACCGTTCGGCTCTTTTTGCATACATGGTGAGGGACCTGTTAGCCTTGAAGGTAGTTGGACTTGAATCACCCAACCATATGTTTACAGCTGTTCATTTCAACACCAATGCATTTGGCGATTACGTTACCTTTAAAGGAGAGCAATACATTGTTGCCGATCCCACCTATATCAATGCACCAATCGGAATAACGATGCCTGAACAAAGTTTGCAAAATGCAAAAATAATTGCAATGAATAATACGAGCCAGGAAACCTTGGCCCGCGACAATGCATGGGATCTGGCAATGAAATCAGGAATAAAAAAAGCCAGCAATACCCAAAACCTTGTATTTGATAAAACCGGCAATTTCTATGTCACTGGCTACTTTTCCGGTACGTTGAATATGGGTTCATTTTCCGCTATGGGAGCGGCAGATGCTCAATCGTTTATCATAGCCAAAGTCAGTCCGCAAGGGATACTTCTCTGGGCCGATCATTTGAAATGTTCAGAAAATGCTGTTGGTTTGGCGGTTGAGCAGGATCCCTCAGAGAATCTTTACGTTGCAGGTTCCTTTAGTGGCATGATGGGAGATATGAAATCAGGAAAAAACAGCGATCTCTTTTTAGCGAAATATTCGCCCACCGGAGAAAATATCTGGATCCATAATGCCGGATTTGATACCATTCCGCAGGGAACCGGGCTGATTTATTCGTTGGGATTTGATCTAAAGGGAAGAAAAGAATATATAAGACTCGTGGAATATTCTCCCACATACGCGGGTTATGGTTTATTCGTGACCGACACTTCTGTTATTTTCACTGGGGCCTTGCAAAACACACTTGTTCCCTTCAGGACATCACTGGCAGTGAATGCCACTGCTGAATTCGATTATTCTGAATTACTCAAAAAGGAATATGACCAATTTATCGACAAACAAACAGACCGTTCAGTGGCCGGGCTTTTCGCCATATCTTATATCATCAAAAATTCCGGTGTAGTGATATCAGGAAAAGATGTTCAAAAAGCCTTTGATAAATATAATCCTGGATTTAAAGCGAAATGCCCGAATATGTATAAGGTCATCGGGAAGATT
>JAZDMK010000107.1:0-30092 GCA_043800975.1 Bacteroidota bacterium
CCGGAACCGCATAAGCACATCTTCACGTTCAGGCTGGGTAAGATCTGAATGAATAGCTTGCACCTTTAGTCTTTCCCGCTTTAGATCCCGCTCCAGTTCTTTTACCTTAATTTTTGTTGAAGCAAAAATCAAAACGCTCAAATCATCCTTTCCGTGAAGTAGCTTGCAAAGCAATGCGTTTTTCTGTTTGTCATCTACATAATAGGCCGCCTGCATCACGCCTTCAGCAGGCTTAGAAGTGGCAATGTTTATTTGCTGCGGATTATTCAAAAGTTTTTTAGCCAGCTTGCGAATGCCGTCGGGCATAGTAGCCGAGAACATCAGTGTTTGTCTTTCTTTTGGAAGAAAGGTTGTGATCTTCATGATATCGTCAATGAAACCCATGTCGAGCATGCGGTCGGCTTCGTCAATAATCAAGTGGCGAATATTTTCAAAACGAACGTAACCCATATTCAGATGGGCAATCAGTCTGCCGGGTGTGGCAACAATGATATGCGCATGCTGCTCCAGCGCACGCCTTTCAATCTCAAAAACATTCCCGTCGCTTCCACCATAAATGGCAATCGAACTCACGTTGGTGAAATACGAAAAGCCCTGCAGCACCTGATCAATCTGCAAAGCCAGCTCACGTGTGGGAACAATAATCAGTGTATTCGTAGTTTCTTCAGGCTCAAGCACCAGCTTGTTTAATATGGGAAGCAGGAATGCAGCTGTTTTTCCGGTACCGGTTTGTGCACATGCCAACAGATCCTCATTTTTCATGATGACAGGAATCGCTTGCTGCTGTATAGGTGTCGCTGTTTCGAAGCCCATGCTTTCCAGCCCCTGCTGAAGTAAGGGTTCGAAATTAAATGTTGTGAAATTCAAATTGGTTATTAAGTTATTAGGTTATTGAGTTATTAGTTATTTTCTGCAAAGCTAATTCCTTTTGGACATCTGACATTGATCATCAGATCAAAACTTTAAAAACGAATGTTAGATTTCTTCTGTTTTTCAACTTCGTACAATTGCATTTCTATGTGCATATGTTATTCTTTTTGTGGTCTATGTGTTTAATAAAATCAAAATCACTTTTTTAAGCTGAAACAAAGATTAACCAAAACACCTGTGTTTGCTGGCGAAAATGCCATCTCCTCTTTCGAATATGCTTTCTCATATCCCATATTTATGTCATGGTTAAAGTTCTGAAAATTAACATTCCAGAATGGGAAAAAGTAATATGGAATAATATCCAGATTAAACTTAGGTCCGCCAATGGAAATCGGAAAACGAAAAGTGGAAGACAGTAAGAATATGTCAGTTGATAAACGTGGGTTATAAGTCCAGTTATCGGTGTTTTTTGTCTTGTTATAATATTGCTCAATGTTTAACGCAACGCCTGGACCCATTCTGAAATTCTTTCCCGGTATCAGATTTAGGGTGAGGAACATTCCAAAACCATTGTGAGATACCTGGATTTTCTTGTAATAATAATTATCAAGCGTATCATAACCTTTTGCAATATCTTTATACTTGTGAAAATGCAAATCCCCGCCCCAGGATAAAAACTTTTGGTTTCCTTTCACTCCTAGTGCAATACCCTTTAAAAATCCGGGTGCTTCCAGTTTTGAAATCACATCTGCCTTCTCAAGTATCTTTTGCTCATTAAAATCATCAATCACTTTATTGTAAGGGCCTAATGTTTGAAATTCTTCAACGCTGTAACCCAGCGTAAAATACTGCCCGCCTTCCTGTGCTTCAACAGGCTTGTATGCAATTAATGCAGCTAGTATTATTATGAAAAGTATAGGTCTAAACATTGTAAATTCTGAATTTTTATTTTAACATTGACTTGAAAACTACCATTTCGGTCTTCGGTCTCCGGTCTTCTATCTTTAAGAAAACATCTGCAAACTATGCAGCTTTTTATAAATGCCATCCTTAGCCATCAGCTCATCGTGTTTTCCGGTTTCAACAATCTCTCCTTCATGAAGAACGCAGATTAAATCGGCATTGCGCACGGTCGACAATCGGTGTGCGATTACCAGCGAAGTTCTGTTTTCCATCAACTTGGTAAGAGCTTCCTGAACAACGCTTTCCGATTCAGAATCCAGCGATGAAGTGGCTTCATCCAAAATCAGGATTGGTGGATTTTTAATCACTGCCCGCGCTATGCTCACGCGCTGCCTTTGCCCGCCCGAAAGCTTGCTTCCCCGATCACCAATATTGGTGTAATAGGTCAGCGGATAAGTTTCAATAAACTCCCGCGCATTGGCCACTTCTGCAGCTTTGATCACCTCATCTTCCGTTGTCTGGGTAGTGCCAAAAGAAATGTTGTTGTAAAAAGTGTCATTGAACAAAATCGGATCCTGGTTCACAATACCCATCATGCTGCGCAAATCGTTTACACGCATGTCTCGGATATCGATACCATCCACTAAAATTGCGCCTTCGTTCACTTCAAAAAAGCGGGGCACCAGATCGGCCATCGTTGTTTTGCCGGCACCCGACTGCCCGACCAAAGCAACGGTCTGTCCTTTGCGAATAGTGAGGTTTACGTTTTTTAGAATCAGGGGTTCCCCATACCGAAACGATACATTGCGAAATTCTATGGCTGTATCAAACGATCTTTTTTCTACTGCATCGGGTTTATCCAGAATTGTATTTTCAGTAGCCAGCAGATAGTCGATACGATCGGCCGAGGCCATGCCTTTCAGCATATAATAATAGGCCTGTGTAAATGCTTTTGCAGGCTGAATAACCATTCCGAAGAGTAAGAGATAACCGATAAAACTTTCTGCCGATAACACATCGGGGCTGTTCAGCACCATCGAACCGCCATACCACATGATGACTGCTGTAACGGCGGTGCCTAAAAATTCACTCAATGGTGTGGCCAGAAACTGCCGGCGATACATCTTCGTCATCACGCGGGTATAAAGACTGTTGCTTTCCAGAAAACGTTTGTTCATTTTCTTTTCTGCATTGAAAGCCTTGACAATTCGGAGACCTGTGAGGGTTTCTTCCACGATGGAAAGTATAACACCCATCGTATTTTGCCCTTTCATGGCCGATTCGCGCAAGGTTTTTCCCAGTCTGCCGATCAGGAAACCCGCGATGGGAAGCATGATCAGAACAAACAGCGTGATATACGGACTGATAATAAAAAGACTTACCAGGTATAAAATAATCGTCAAAGGCTCGCGGAAAAAGACTTCCAGCGAATTGATAATACTCCATTCCACTTCGGTGACATCGCTCGACATGCGCGACATGATATCGCCCTTGCGCTGTTCGTTGTAAAACTGAAGCGGAAGTTCGAGTACTTTTTTATACATCGCATTGCGCATATCGCGGATAACGCCGGTGCGTATAGGCGCCAGATAATACATGGCCAGATACTTGAATCCCGTTTTAAACAACGACATTACAACGGCCACAATACAAATGGCGATCAGCGCGGCTTCCTTGCCATTATCAAGAACCAACTGCGAAATGAAATAATTAAAGTTATGCTTGATCGGTTCAAGACTTAAAGAAAAAGGAACTGTATCGTGCACCAGTGGCGTTGTTCCAAACAGTATTCCCAGAAAAGGAATCACCATGGTCAGCGAGAAAATCCCGAATACTACCGACAATACGTTGAATAAAATATTGAGAAACGCCTTGCCCCAGTATGGGTTCAGATACTTTAAAATTTTTGCGTACTTTTTCAAAATCTTTCTTTCTTCTTTTTCAGACTACAAACTTACGGGATTTTTTGATAACCTGCGATCGCTGACAATGTTATTGCTTTTATAAACTGCTGATAAAACTTTAGTGAGTCTACGTGCCTTTTAACAAATGATTTTCGTCTTTTTGTAACCGCGAATTATTGAATAATAAACAGTTTATAGTTGTTTGTTTAATTTAACAAAATAAATTTTGCTGTTAAAGTTTGTTTCAATCCAGAGCTCATCTTTTGCAAGTCTTAGAATTTTCCAATTAACTGTTTCTAACGTGTAAAAAGGGCCTCCAATTCCATTCTCAAAATGAGACATTGTTACATTTAGCATCGTATTATTATCAGATAGAGAAAATGAGCCTGAACAATTTTTTTTACAACTGCCTAACACAAAATCTTGTCGATCATAATCGAAGTGTATGCTAATTTCACACCCACAACTATCATTATAAGATATTGTTGAATCAACATCATTTACAAAATAAAATTCAACATTCCAATTTCCATCTACACGATTCTCAACACTTCTGCAACTTATAAGTGGCCCATCTTCATATCGTTTGCATGATTCAATGAAGGTGGAGGTAATAATGGCAGCAATAAAAAAAATCAAAAACCTTTTCATGCTTTTCAATATTGGTGGTTTATTTGAAAGTATTAATCCGCAATCGCAAATCCGCAATCATTCGTTTCCTGTATAATTAAACGGCGTAATATCCAGCAACTCCTTCGTCACGGCTTTGTTCAGCCCAAGCGTTTCAATAAAGCTGTGCAGCGTATCGTGCCGGATGCGTTCGCCTGTGCGGGTCAGCTTTTTTAACTTTTCGTACGAATCTTCAAATCCTTCGCGGCGCAGCACTGTCTGTATCGCTTCCGCAATCACGGCCCAGTTGTCGTCCAGATCAGCTGTTATTTTTTCTTTGTTGGGATATACTTTTTCAAGACCTTTGCACAGGGAAGCAAATGCCAGCAGGGTGTGTGCATAGGCAACGCCAATATTACGTGTGACGGTTGAATCCGTCAGGTCGCGCTGCATGCGCGAGATGGGAAGCTTTTGCGAGAAGTGATGCAGCATCGCATTGGCAAAACCAAAGTTACCCTCCGCATTTTCAAAGTCAATAGGATTCACTTTGTGCGGCATAGCCGAAGAGCCCACTTCACCGGGCTTCAGCGTCTGTTTGAAATAATCCATCGAGATGTAGGTCCACATATCGCGGGCAAAATCGATGAGGATGGTATTGATACGCGCCAGTGCATCGCAGAAGGCGGCCAGATTATCGTAGGGCTCAATTTGGGTTGTTGTTGTGGTGCGCTTCAGCTCCAGTGTATCATTCACAAATTCGTTGGCAAAAGTCTTCCAATTAATGTCGGGATAAGCCACGGCATGTGCGTTGAAATTACCGGTGGCTCCGCCGAACTTGGCCGACCAGGGAATGCTTTTCAACTGCTTCAGTTGCCCGGAAATGCGTTCAGAAAATACACGAATCTCCTTTCCGAGCTTCGTCGGAGAAGCAGGCTGTCCGTGCGTATGCGCCAGCATGGAAATGTCTTTCCATTCCGTCACCCGTTTGTTGAGTGCATCGCTGACCAGTTTCATCGCGGGTTCCAGCACATTCACAAATGCATCGCGCATCATCATCGGCAATGCAGTGTTATTGATATCCTGTGAGGTGAGGCCGAAATGAATAAAGGATAAATATTTTTCCAGACCCGCGTCCCGAAAGCGTTCGCGCAGGAAGTACTCCACTGCTTTCACATCATGATTCGTCGTACGCTCAATGGTTTTCACGCGCAAAGCATCCGCCTCACTGAAATCCTTCACCATCTTGCGCAGCTTGATATAAGCGAACTTCCGCACGTTCTTGAGCTGGGGAAGTGGCAGTTCGCACAATGCAATGAAGTATTCCACCTCCACATGCACGCGGTATTTGATCAGGGCAAATTCAGAAAAGTAATCGGCCAGCGGCGCAGTTGTGTTACGGTAGCGCCCGTCGGCAGGCGAAATGGCAGTAAGGGGAGATAGTTCCATGGTGTTAGGATTGATGGGGCAAAGGTAGAAAAAATGTCCGAAGACCGGAGACGGAAGACGGAAGAAATGTCTGAGAAAACAATGATGTCGGCATTGGGGTGGAAGTTAGATGTCAGATGCCCGATCCGCCGCGGCGGAGGCTGTAATCAGTGCCAGTGGCACGAAATGTTCTTTTTACATATCGTCCCTACAGGACTCAGAAATCATTTTCTTTCCTGTGTTACAAACATATCGTCCCGCTGGGACTGAATCGTAGCATAAGGCAGTGCCGTCAGTCACGGGATGTTTGTAAAAAAAAGAATAAACGAAAAAGCGAGTGCCGTAGGCACGACATGTTAATAAGCCGGATGCCCGAAGCGAACTGTTGATCCTATTGTTTCACTACGATCGCACTAGCTTCCCTGGTACTCAGCATATACACTCCGGGCGGCAATGCGCTTAGGTCGATGACGGTCTCGTTTTCATTCATGCTGGCGGTATGCATAAGCACCGTTTTACCAAACAAATCATACACCCTAATTTCACGGTTGCATTCTGCTGGCAGTGTAATCCTCACAGCATCATGGGTGGGGTTGGGATAAACCAGCAATCTTTCGGCAATGTCTGCTGCTTCATTGATCCCGTTAGGTAAGCATTCCAGATCAGTGCAACGGTTAAAAGTGATTGGCATACCAAAAACAACTGTATCATTTTCCGAATAACACAAAAACTGAAATGCACTTGGATCCTGCATCAATCCGTAGCTCATGCTTCCAATTCCTTCTATCCATACATCCGTCCAGATGGGTGGGGAGCTATGCAGTACCAGTTTTCTGCATAGTTTACCTAAAAGAGTCACGGTGTAAGCGCTGTCGACATGATATGTAATTAAGGTGTCATAGGGAATTTGGAATTTCTTGGTTATAGTATCACCCACCTGTAAACTGAAATCAAATAGTAAAGCTTCTGTTGTATCAGTATCGTATCTTTGAAATATCCTTCCGGCTGGATATTCTTCCCTGAGATAACTGTAATATGTAGGCTGGGAAGTTCCGCTAAGATCATATCCCATTCCATAATAAGTATGACCATCGAAGTTGAAAGTGTCAGGAGTAACAGAAAAATATCCAGGGTAGCAGGGAAAACTCATCTGTGTCGGGCAATAACAGTATCTCCAGCAGTTCCCGGGTTCAATCATTACGGGATCGTTCTGTGCGGATGAAACATGAAACTGGAATAAGGCCGCCAGGCCTGCGATCAATGTAAAAACGGTTTTCATGTGCTTCGTTTAGAAAGGTAAAAATACTTTTTTTTGTAATATATTGATCAATAGGCTCCGTTTTTTTAAGACCTCTATGGCAAACTGTTGAACTCCGTTTATTCTGATTCAAAAAAAGTTTTAACATTTTTAAGATTGACATGCAACCACATTATATTTTTTAGGGTCATGTTTATATTATTTCTTTCATGATTCAAAAAATAATGTATAGTTTTGAAAGGCTTATCCCAATAATCACCATTATCAAAGCAAATTATTATGAAAAAGTTCATTCTATTCTTTATTGTTATCACAGGTCTTACATGTAATTCATTCGCTCAGATACCAGGCTGGGAATGGGCAAAAAAAGCAGGAGGTTCAGGCGAGGAAAGTGGTGTTTCTGTATGTATAGATGGTACTGGAAATGTGTATTTGGCTGGAAGATTTTCCAGCCCTTCGATCGTTTTCGGTTCTACTACATTAACAAACAGCAGTCCCGGAACCAGTGATGTATTTCTTGTAAAATATAGTAGTGCAGGAAATGTTATCTGGGCCAGAAGTGCATCAGGTTCTGACTTTGATGGTGCCACAGCTGTTTCAGTTGATCCTTCAGGCAATGTATATATGACAGGTTTATTTACGAGTCCGGTGATAAACATTAGCGGTACACTATTAAATAACCCTGGGTATGGAAGTTCATTTATTGCTAAATACACATCTGCAGGGGCCTTGGTTTGGGCAAAACGTTGCAGTGATGTGGGTGAAGAAAATGCCTATGCAATGTATATTGATCCTGCAGGCAATTTGTTTGTGGTAGGAGATTTTTATGGGCAAAGTGTGATTTTTGGTACAGATACCCTGCATCAGAGCACAACTCTCCAGAATTATCAGGGTTTTCTTGTTAAGTACAATTCTGCGGGAAGTCCTCTATGGGCAAAAACAACTGTAGGCTCTATCGCAAATTCTATGTGGAGTGTTTCAGGAGATGCCGCTGGAAATGTATATGTGTGTGGTGATTATTCAGGAAGTTCAATTCAGTTTGGCTCCATTATTCTGGCGAATCAAACAGGTTATTCGGATTCATTTGTGGCAAAGTACAGCGGAAGTGGAAATGAAATATGGGTCAGGGGTATAGTGGGGGATATTGATGAGAATGCATATTCTATTGTTTCCAATGATGAAGGTTATATATGTGTTGCCGGAACTTTTTCTGGTTCTACGGTTGAGATTGTCCCTTTGTCAACCGAAATTTCAATCTGCACCCAACCTAATAATGATATCTTTCTTGCAAGGTTGGATCCGAACGGAAACCCATTGTGGATAAAAAGCGTGCAGGGTTGTGGGTATAAAAACTCCTGGGCTGTTGCTATTGATTCATCTGACAATGTTTATCTGAGTGGTAATTTTCAGAGCCGTTCACTAATTATTGATTCCTCTGAAATTGCCAATGCAGTTACTACAAACAATTATTATGACATGTTTCTTGCAAAATATGATTCAACGGGAGGTCTTTTGTGGGTGGATGGTGCCGGGGGAAATTATAATGACGAAGCAATAGGATTAGCCGTAGATCCTTCTGGTAAATCATATACAACGGGATATTATGAAAGTTCAAGCATTGCTTTTGATAATACTACATTAACAAACGCTGGTTCTTCTGATATTTTTCTGGCAAAACACAATGCCTCGTCTGTTACTGTTTTTCATACAGATGTCTCTTGCTATGGAAATAACGATGGGTCAGCTACAGTTTCTATTCCCGGTTTGAACCCTGCATTATTTACATATATCTGGAACACTTTACCGGCTCAGAATACTCCGAGTATTACAGGATTGGTTCCAGGAAACTATTGCGTAACAGTTAATGATGGGATGGGTGGAACCTTTTCAACTTGTGTTTCCATAACACAGCCGGCTCAAATCATTGAAGATAATCCTCAGACACTCTGTTACGGCGAAAGTTATACGATTGGAGTGCATACATATTCAGTCGCCGGCACATACTATGATACCATTGCCACAGGCCCGAACTGCTACAAAATCGTAAAAACTATTCTAGTGGTTAACCCAACACCTCCAACACCTGTGATTACTAATTCATATTCTCGTTTATACTCCAATGTATCCTCAGGGAATCAATGGTATCGTAATGACAGCATGATATCAGGTGCGAATAACTCTTGGTGGTGGCCTGATGTAAGTGGGTTTTACTATGATATTGTTGAACAAAACGGATGTATTTCTGACACATCAAACGTTATTTTTATCAGAGACAGATACATTTCGGGTGAGATCACATACAGGCCGCTGGGTGGTATGACTTATGAAGCAACAGTTGAAATATGTCGAAGCTGGGATATGGATCCTACTGGCCCAATATTATTTTCATGGGGAGATGGAAGCAATGACTCTTTGATACTTTCAGCTGTACATGTAATACCAATCTATTCATTTTGGGATATTGGTTTAATTGGACCTTTTAATTGTAATGTTTACAAAGGAATACATACCTTCTCGACACCTGGCAATTATATCTTGTCCTTGCCTGATCTAGGCCGGCCTCAATTTATTCAAAATATTGACAGTTCGTGGAATACAGGATTCTATCTAGAATCTTTTCTTGCAATTAACAACCCTATAGATACAAACAATTCTGTACATTTTTCCAATCCATCACTGGGAGAGGGATATCACAATAATACTATGACATACAACCCCGGTGCTTATGATGTCGATGGCGACAGCCTGTCTTTTTCTTTGGTTAATTGCATGAGCAATGGGGCACCAACTGCCGGATATCACCTTCCATCAGGTTTAATGCCTTCTTCATTAAATCCGCAGACTGGGCTCCTAACATGGAATTTGATACCATGGCACCTTGGCCCATATAATATTGCAATACGGATTGATGAATGGAGGCAAGGAGTTAATATTGGTTATGTCATCCGGGAAGTTGAATTAGAAATTGGATCAATGGTGTCTGTCAACGAGGACGCTCAGCAAAACAGCAGTGTAATTTTATATCCTAATCCAGCTCAAAATAATATTACAATAATTACCACTCAGAATCCATCAATCTCCTTCTTAAACATACAGGGTCAGCTCATGAAAACCGTTTCTTCAAACAGCAATAAAACGGTTGTTGATGTTTCCGCATTCCCAGTCGGGCTCTATCTTGTAGAAGTGCGGACGGAAAAAGGTGTTGAAGTGCGTAAGTTTGTGAAGGAATAAAAAAAGCCCTTGCAAATTGCTCTGCAAAGGCTTTTCGTATATTCTATCCGTCTTCAAATTTTTTAAAATATCAAATGGAAGATGTACGATCGAAAAATGTCAAAACTTAAAAATGAAATCCAACATTTCTGCCACTACAACTACCACTGCTACTTTTCGGCCTTCCGTTCTCTATTATATCCCTGCTTGCACAGCAGAGACATTAGGTCCTTATTTCATCGGACTCGTCTCGATCTTCAATGTGAAGTCGCCGGTCTTCAGGCCTTCTGCACCCGCTATGCCAATAATAAAACGCCAGGGCCCTTGCATCGAATTGGTTTCAATCATCCGGGTATGATCCTGTGTCTTTCCTTTTTTTGGATAATCCCATTTGTGTTCGGCTTCGCAGGACAGACAGGTACTTACATTGGGAGGTAACTCAGATTTGCCGACACCGGTTTGAATAGTATAAATACTGAAGTTGGCATTCCGGTCCGAAGGAATTACAGTGAATTTAATATCAAGGTTCGTTGGAATTTCTACAGTATACAAAACATGGTTTCCTCTGAACTTCTTATCCTGAGTGCCCGGCCAGCATGCCATGCTGCTGGTGGAGGCCCAAGAAAGATCTTTGATCTCAACTCCGTTTTTCAGATTTCCGGTAACAGAAGTAGAGTTTTCGGTCAAGGTAACAGGAGTGGCTACTACAGTTGCCTGCGGCGTATTGTCAGCAATCTCAGCCTTCAGATCAAACTTCACTTTAAAGGTTCCTGTTTTCAGACCGTCTGCTCCGGCAATACCAATCACAATCCTGTATGATTCGGTTGTAGAGTTGAACCAAACCGAACGTGTATGGTCCTGGGTCTTTCCAACTTTTGGGCGGTCCCACTTGCGTTCCGATTCACATGTGACGCAGCTTGCAATGTTGGGAGGCATTTCGGTGCTGTTCAAACCCATCTGGAAACCATAAATACTCATGTTGGTGTTTTTATCATCAGGAATTACCGTTACTGTAAGTTCGGCTTTAGGCGGAATCGTCGTAACATAAAAAACATGGTTCCCTCTGAAATAGGTGTTTTCTGTGCCCGGCCAGCAGGCATTGCTGCTGGTGGAAGCCCACGAAAGATCTTCTATAATTGCACCATCAGCCAGATCGCCTTTGTAAAGCATGGCTTTGTTTGGAGTTTCCGTGACTTTCCAGGTTTTCTGTGCCATAAGCCCTGTTGAAACGAACAGGACGGTAATGGCGAGTAAGGTTAGTTTTTTCATATGAGTTTTGTTTTTAAAAAAGACTTCTTTTGTTAATCTGAACTACAAACCTATCACCAATTTTTGAAAAAAGAAAGCGTAATATGAATTTAAAATTGGAGAATTTGGTTTGATAAACACGACTTCCTTGAATAAAGGGTGATGTAGCTCGTGTAGATGTGTTTTGTTATTGTAAAAGAGTGAGAATTCGTTTTAAATTGAACGTAGCTTTTCAAAAATAAATAGGATTTAATATTGGCAAAATAAAGAATAATGTTTTTGAAAAAATATTTTATAATATTCATTTTAATTTTAAAAATGAGGATTATACTTATTGATAGATGAAAAATACTTTGTAATATTACGGACTATAATTGTTCATTCACTTAAACCATCAAACATGAAAAAGATTCTTACTTTTTCCGCAGTGCTTCTGGCACTTCAGCTACAGGCGCAGATCAACCGCTTCGCTATCGTTGATCCAACCAAAACCATTAAAGCAAATCAACTTGCTGATCCCCTAAAACAGGCTGGTTCGGGAGTTAGTGTCGTTAAAAATAACAATGCTCATCGAATTAAGCCAAACGTAAAACCTGCAGTGCAATTTTCTGATGGGAAACTGGTTATTTCAAAATATGCATTTGCTACATCTGGAAATATTTTTGGTGTGACCATGTCAGAAGTAAGTTGCTTGTCTGTAAACCTTGCATTAAATACTGTGCTTTTTGTGAACAGAGGTGGTGGATCAATGGGTTTTACAAGCAATCAGGCAATTGGTTCCTGGACGCCTGACAGGGGGGTAACTTATTTTAATCAGGGGCTTCCTGTTCTTGATGATGCAACTCACAGTAATCGCTATCCCTCGGGAGGGATCTATAACCCTGTAGGAAATACTTTACTGAGTAATGCATTTATGTCGTATAGCGGATCTTCTCATAACAATGGAACCTGGAACAATGATTTTTTCGGTAGTTCCCGTTTTGACAGTACACAATTGGATGTTGAGTACATACCGCTTGCGACACCCGAAACACATGAATTTGCACGTGTTGGTTTTTCTGCCTGTAACGATGGTAAAGTGCATGTTTTAGCAGATGGCGGAACCTATTTGGCTTCACCTGCTTTGTATCCTTCGATCGGTGTATTTACCGGAGCTTTTAATACAACAAATAATAATTTCGACTGGTCCTTAAAAACCCTGCCGACTGGTCTGAAAAATAGTCCGGATGGCGATGACTATACAAACGGAAAGTGGCTGATGGCATGGAGTGATGACGGGTCCGTCGGTTATGCCCTTATATTCGGTATTGACAGCCTGAATAATTTTAATGATGACCTCACACCGGTTACATACAAAACTACAGATCACGGGGCTAATTGGAATAAGCTTTCTCCTTTCGATTTTTATAGTATACCCGTGATCCAGAATAAACTTGACTATTGGTGGCAGGGCGTAATTGGCCATACAACGGATCCGCGCGTTTATTTTAACGGTTCGTCGGGCGTTGATGCAATTGTTGACGCAAATAATAATCTGCATATTTTATCACTGGTTCAGTGCGGATACTCGAATCATCAGGATTCTCTGATGTATACATATATGTACGAACCCAAAGCGATGTTTGATGTTTTTACGACTGCTATCGGATGGGATGCCATGATTATAGATACAATACTTACCCTACCTGTAGACCCGGACTATGGATTAAGCCCGGGAACTGCAAATGCCCAGGGTTGGGATCATCGAATGCAGTTGAGTAAAAATCAGGATGGTGATAAAATAATGTATATCTGGACAGATAGTGATACTTCTTTCTTTAGTGATAATATGGCTCCGGATATATTTCTTAAGGGTTATGATTTAAATGCGGGCCAGCTGGGTTCACGTTCATCTATTACAAGAGGTACAGCATACGATGGTGCGAATTACTGGATGTATGCAGCTGATCATTCATTTAATTCAGGAACTTCTAACTGCTACATTATACCTATTACGACTACAACGCATGGGGCAGGTTCTCCAGATCCGTGTACTCATTACTATGTAAAAAACGTGGAATACTGCTTTCCCCAATCAGCAATAACTACAGGAACACTAACTTCAACACCCCTTTGTGCAGGTTCTGCCATCAATGTTCCTTTCACAATTACACAAACCTTTATTTCTGGAAACGTCTTCACAGCGCAGCTGTCTGATGTATCCGGAAGTTTTTCATCACCTGTAAATATCGGAACGCTGACAAGTACTGCAGCAGGTACAATTAGTGCTACAATCCCTGTTTCTGCAGCAAGTGGCTCAGGATACAAGATAAGGGTAGTCTCTTCAAATCCATACAGGGTAGGCTCAGCGGGACTTTCAACAATTACAATTAATGCACTTCCCGTCATTACTGCCAACAATCCTATGGTGTGCAGCGGAATTACTGCCACGCTCAATGCTTCAGGTGCATCCACATATATCTGGAGCGATGGGCTAGGAACAGGAAGCTCGGTAACTGCTACACCTGCCGTTACTACAACTTATACAGTGACCGGAACTTCTTCTGCAGGCTGTGTGAATACTGCTACAGCCATTGTTACTATTGGAACCAGTCTGGGTGTTACTGTAAATAGCCCAACTATTTGTTCAGGTGAATCAGCTACATTAACAGCTCAGGGTGGTGTGGATTATACTTGGAGTGGAGGACTGGGAACTGCAAACCCTCTGGTTGTAACCCCTGTTGCTACTACAACTTATACTGTAACAGGAAGTGTTTCCTCATGTACAGGTTCGGCAACTGCGATTGTAACTGTTAACCCGAGTCCGATAGTTTCACTTAATAGTCCTACCATTTGTGCAGGCCAAACTGCAACGCTTACTGTTGCCAGCACTCCCGCAGCTAACGGATGGGTTTGGTCGGGTGGCCTATTAGGCAACCCGGCAACCTGCAGTCCTTCTGTCACAACCACATATACTGTAACTGCTACAACCGCTGCGGGCTGTTCATCGACTGCGAACGGAATTGTTACCGTAAATCCGATACCTACAGTCACTGTTACAGGTGCAACCATTTGTGCTGGTCAAACTGCCACCCTGGTGGCGTCAGGTGCAGTGACCTACTATTGGAACACAGGTTCAACCCTGAACCCGCTGATAGTATCTCCTGTAAATACAACCACTTATTACGTGACAGGCACTTCTGCCAATGGTTGTCAAAACACTGCTTGGGTTTCTGTAAATGTGTATTCTGTGCCATCTACCCCAACTATTACGCTTGCAGGAAACAGCCTGATCTCAAGCGCTTCTTCTGGAAATCAATGGTATCTTAACGGGACACTGATTCCTGGTGCTACATCTCAGATTTATACACCTCCGGTGTCCGGGAACTATTCGATAGTAGTAACAATTTCGGGCTGTTCTTCTGCTATGTCCACAGCCTTTAATTTTGTGATCGGTATCTCAGAAAACCAAAATGAACCTTTCAGTATTTATCCCAATCCCACGTCAGGAACATTAAACGTTGATATGGGCAGCATGATTTCAGATGTTGAAATATCAATATTAAACTTGTTGGGTGAAGAGATAAAACATTTTTCCGGCACTAACCAGAACAAATATAATCTTACAATGCCCGATTGTGCCAAAGGAAATTACTGCATAAAAGTAGTCATTGACGGAAAAGCCTATATTCGGCTGTTCCAGTATCGATAGCTGATTTTTTATCAAAATCTTTAAACGGAAAGAGTTGTAGAATATAATACTACAGCTCTTTCTCATTTTATTGAGATTCAAAGGATGAGTAGCATGTAGAGATTTTCCACTCGTATAAATTAATCCACTATTTTTGTTTCCTGACAGAGTCAAAATCAGAGAAACCAAAACCTAAGAAACATCCTATGAATAAACGCTCACAGGAATTATTGCCTTTTTATTTCATCATCTTCTTTACCGGCTTTTCGTTTCTGGTTTTCGAAGTCAGTTGGTTTCGTATGCTGTCGCTTGTGATGGGAGCCACCGTATCGGCATCTACACTGGTGCTGGTATCCTTCATGGCTGGCTTTGGCGTGGGCGCTCATTTCTGGGGAAAAAAAGCGACTTCTGCTAAACGGCCACTTGCCATGTTGTATTATCTTTTTGTTGCCATTGGCTCGCTGGGATTCCTCAATTATTTTTTGATTGGCAAAATGTTGCCTGCACTTTCTATGTCCTTATCTCCCTTTTTATTATTCCTGATTTCGCTGTGTATATTATTCCTGCCGGCTTTCCTCATGGGAGGTGTGCTGCCTGTTGTGTCACGTATTGTCATTTCTTCCGGCAAAAACCTGGCAGCCAAAGTGGGACGACTTTACGCTTTCGAAACCTTGGGAAGCACAGTGGGTGGCTTTTTATGCGGATTTTTACTCATCGGCAGCATCGGGCAGAAGAATACGATTTTGGTGGCCGTTGTTGTCAACCTTCTGCTGGCAGCGGTTTTGCTCGTTGCAAAACGTTGGATTCAATTGCCAGAAGAAGAGGTAGCCCCGGTCCCTATTCTGAATGCGGATAAAAAAGGAAAGCAGAAAAAGCCGGCAGCAAAAACTTCCAATCCGGCACTGAACCGGCAGGCCGCGCTGATGGCTGCCTTTACTTGCGGTTTTGTAGTTGTGGGTATGCAGGTGGTATGGCTCCGGATTTTTCGCATATACATGACCAACACCAGTTATACTTTTTCTCTAATAGCATCCGTTGTCATTCTAGGTATGTTCACCGGCAGCTGGCTCTTTTCACGCAGGGGAAACAAAATTAAAGAATACAGTTTTCATTTATTAAAACAACTGCTATGGCTTGGTTTTTTCCTGCTTGCAGGATTTTTTATGCTGAGCAACCTGCCGTCACTGCTGTTTTTCCCGCTGGGAGGTTTGCAGGAAATACATGTAGTTCGCATTATTGTCATTCCACTTCTTTCATCATTATTGATCATTGTTCCCGTCACACTTATCTCGGGTTATATATTCCCTATGGCCTGCACACTCTATACTTCCAATTACAAAGAGGTAAGCAGCAGCATAGGCCGGGTTTTGTTATTCAATACGCTGGGCAGCGTTGCCGGCCCGCTCATGGCGGCCTACGTCCTTATTCCATACATCGGTGCCGCTCTTTCGGTGATCGCCTTCCTGCTGATTTTACTGCTGTTTGCGCTGTTGATTGCGTTTCGGGTTCAGTCGGTAAAAAAATTGAACACGCTCAAACTATCTCTAACCGGCGCAATGATCATCGTCATCATGGTGCTTGTTGTTCGCCCTACTGTTTATATATTGCCGCCTTCGTTCAGCAAGTACCAGAAAAAAATTCTGGCTTATAAAGAAACCGTAGAAGGAACCTATGTGGTAGGGCAGGAGGCCGAAGGCGATAATATTGTGATGTCCACCTATGTCAACAACAGCTCTGTTATTGGCTCCACCTACGATGCCATTAAGGCTGTGAAGATGATTGGCCACATTCCTTTCTTTGCGGGTTTGAAATGCAACGATGCGCTGGTGGTGGGTTTCGGAATTGGTGTCACTACTTCGGCCATTGCTTCGCATCCCGAAGTGAAATCGATTGAATGTGTGGAACTGGTTGATGGGCTCAAGAATGCAGCGCATTACTACAGCGACCTGAACAATAACATTATCGACGATCCGCGCCTGAAAGTATATTCCGGCGATGGCAGGCATTATCTGCAAACGTCGCGAAAAAAATACGATCTCATCTCCAGCGATCCCACGCATCCGATACTGGGCTCGGGGAGTATATACACGCAGGAATATTTTGAACTGTGCCGGCAGCACCTCAATCCCGGCGGAATGGTTTCGCAATATCTTCCTCTGCACAAGCTGCGGCTACAGGATTTTATGGGCATCATCAAAACATTTCATTCCGTGTTTCCGGACGCCACGGTTTGGATCGGGCATTACCACGCCATTCTCATCGGTTCGAACGGAAATATGAAAATCGATTTCGCGCAGTGGACTGAAAATATAAAGAAAAGCGCCAAGGATATTTATTTCTACACCAATCCCTATCATGTGGCAGCTTGTCTGGTACTCGACAGCGCGCAGATTGAAAAGCTGACGCGGGATATAAAAATAAATACCGACGACTGCTCCTATGTTGAGTTTTTCTCTTTTTCATCTTTCGATTCCGACAATCTGGTTAAAAACCTGAAGTATCTTTCCGAGAACAGGGGCGGGTTATATAACGTGTTCCGCAACATTCCTGACAGGGCAATGATGGAAAGGTTTATTCGCGGAAATATGTTGCTTACCGAAGGGCTGCATTCCTTCTTGCAGGACGACATGGCCGGATATCGAAAGAAGCTTGAAGCGGCCTGCGCAGCAAACCCCGAAGATGAGGAATTTCCGTTTTTAATTAAGTTTCATTTTCGGTAAAATTGAATCTATTTGTTTTGCATGATTGCTTAATTTTTTACCGCTTATAAACCCAAAGCGACCGTTTATAAACTCATGACTGTTTTACCCGTCGTCGTTAATAAACTTTTATTACTTTTATCCGTGCTTATGTCGAGTTTTTATAAAATCATTTTTATTATGAAGAATTTTTCTCTATTATTTGCTTGCATACTGAGCGTTTCCATCACAATGGGGCGGACGAATGTAGAATGTATAAACTTTGAAAGTACGAATGTTTATAACAAATTGATTATAGACACACTGACAAATCCGGATAATATCTGGCAGATTGGGAGTCCCCAGAAGAATATTTTTACGGCTGCCTATTCTTCACCCAATGTGATTGTGACAGATACGCTGAATCCCTACCCTGTGAATGATACTTCTTCATTCATTATTATGCATGAAGTATATGTTCCGGCCGCAATGTTAGGGACTCGCGTTAGTGGGCGTTACTGGGTAAATACAGACACTTTGTCTGATTATGGCAAAATTGACGTCTCCACTGATAATGGAAACAGCTGGGTTGATATTCTGTCTGGAGATCCGTTGATTAACACCTCGATCGGCTGTTATAATCCTCCATCATTGACGGGAAATTCCGGAACATGGAATGAATTTACTTTTAACCTCTATAACTTATTTCAGTATAATGGGGATACTGTCCTCATTCGATTCACATTTATCAGTGATGGAATCCAAACGAATAAAGACGGGATAATGTTTGATGATATCTGGATCGAAGATGGGACAGAAGGTGTAAGCGATTTTGGTAATAGCGGTTTCGGGCTGGAAGTCTTCCCCAACCCCGCATCCACCAGAATCTCCATCACCGCTCCTTCAAAATCTCAAATCGAAATCTTCAACATCGAAGGTCAGTGCATGATGAAAACAATTTCCGAAAATAACACCACAAACCTCGATATCTCTGGCTTTGCGCCCGGTATGTATTTCGTAAAAGTGAATAATTGCACTAGCAAATTCATTAAGCAATGAAAAGGATTAGCTACCGCTTGCTTTCCCGTCTTCCGTCTGCGGTCTTCGGTCGTTTAAAAAACATTCAGAGAAGTTTGTGAAGGAATAATTAATATGAAAAAAACACTTCTTTTATTCTTTATTGTTCTGTGTGGTTTTGCTGCGCAAAGTCAAACTTACGCCCCTTTTCCGGAAACGGATGCTGTTTGGAACGGGATTAGATCTTTCAATTATAAACCTGATCCATCAATCTATTGCCTTCAAAGTTATCGATACTCAATTGTTATGTCTGGTGATACGGTAATTGGTAGTAATAATTATCATAAAATTAAAGAGTCAGGATACTATATTGATGACTGCTTCCCTCCCGGGAATTATTATTACAATGAATATAAAGGTGCTTTACGTCAGGATTCACTTCAGAAGAAAGTGTTCTTTTGTCCGACTGGTAGCTCACTAGAAGAAGTACTCTATGATTTCAATTTGAATGTGGGTGATACATTGCCAAACTGGTATGTAAAAGACAATAACGCATTTGTTCAGAGTAGTAACAATATGGTTACGGATATTGATTCTGTATTAGTTGGCTCTCAGTTTCACAAAAGATTTATTCTTTTCAATATTACACCATATGGTAGTAGCTATTCGCTTGGTGACACAACCTATGCATTGATAGAGGGAGTTGGTGGCACTGATGGATTGCTGTATGGTTTCTCGAAATATTATTTTATCTATCGTCATATGTATTGCTTTGAAGGAGATGATTTGCCTTACCCGGCTAACTCTCACTGTCTCTATGATGTGAGTACTCCCGAAATTACAAATTATAAATCAGGTTGTTCTGTATACCCTAATCCTGTTACAGATAATATTTTAATTATTACAACAACAGATTTAGCTACTATCCGCATCCTTAATATCCACGGCCAGCTCATGAAAACCATTTCATCAAACACCAATAAAACATCTGTTGACATTTCCGCCTTTCCAAGCGGCCTCTATCTTGTAGAAGTAAAAACAAATACGGGAATAGAGGTACGGAAGTTTGTGAAGGAATAAAATGGAATAAAAAAGCCCCTGCAAATCGCTCTGCAAGGGCTTTCTCATAAATGCAAATTATTATTGAATCACCAGATGGGTATTCAATATCTGCTTATCTGATTTCAAACGTAATATAAAGCTGCCTGAAGGTTGTGCTGTTAAATCAATTGTTTTCTGATTCCTGATTTTATCAGTCATAATAATTTCTCCCAGTACATTGATCACCTGCAGTTCATATTCTCCGTTTACTTCTACCTGAAATAATCCGTTTCCGGGATTGGGAAATACATGCAGCGTTGCGATTGGATCGGCGTTACTGATACCAACGCAGTTGATAATCACGCAGGCACTTGTGTCGGAACAGCCACCAATGCTGACAACTACGGCATAACTTCCGTTTGTAGTTGCGTTATAACTTTGTCCGGTTGCTCCGGGAATAATCGCATTTCCTGCGTTGCAGTCAAGCCACTGATAAGTGCCACCACCTTCGCCGGCAGTAATTGTTGTCAGGTTCACTGAAGTGCTCACATCAACAGTATAAAACGAAAGGTTGGTAACAAGAATACTGTCGCAGCCATTCACATCGGTTAAAGTATCATGATAGGTTCCTGCAGCACTATATGTGTGTCCATTTGTTGTGTAAGTAGTGTGAGGACATTGAGTAATATTCTGAGAAAAATAAACAGCATAATGATAACCTGCAACGGGAGTTATTGTTCCGCTACCACTCATTGTTCCGTCATAATCAAGTCGGATTCTTCCGTCTGAACCATTGGCTCCGGTTCCCCAATAGGGTGTTCCGGGCACATTGGATGCGCCTCCCGTACCACCAGCCGCACTGATAAGGCCGTTATTCACCATGGTTGGAGCTGCAACCCAGATGGCGCCACCCGATCCGGCACCACCGCCACCGCAGTTTCCGGTGCCGTCACTTCCGCCGTTGCCGCCGTTTGCAGATACAATGCCTGTAGCGCCAATTGTAATGGAAACGTTTGAGTTAATTGCGATTACGCCACCACCGGCACCACCGCCACCGGCTCCGCAGTCAAAGCCGCCCGATCCGCCGCCGCCGCCCGATCCGGGAGCAAGATCGGAAATCATGATGTTGCCATATACAACACCTCCAAAGCCTCCTGAAGGATTGCCGGAAGAATCGCCGTATGCTGCATATCCTGCGCCTCCGCCACCCGACCAGGCATCTCCCTGGTTGGCTGCTCCGCCTGGGCCTGAGCCTGCAACGCCTGACAAAGGTCCGCTACTGGAAGAAAATGAGCCGGCGCCACCGTTGTGTCCACCAGCAACACCAATGCCACCCAGTCCGGAAGATGAAAAGGTAACTCCGTCACTACCGTTGCCGCCATTGGCACTCAACGTTCCGTCTATTGTTACAGCACCCGTGCAGTGAATGATCAGGGGTTGTGTGCCTGTAACATTGATGACAACGCCGCTGCTGATGTTAAATGTTGTAAAGTTGTAGGTCCCGCCGACAAGCGTTCCGCTTACTGTTGCATTATATGCCCCGTCGGCTCCCGTGCCTCCGCTGAAGCAGGTTTGAGCCTGTATATGAATAGCTGAAAACATCAGCACCCATGCAAAGACAATCTTCAAAAATGTGTTCTTCTTCATATTTATATTTGTTAAAATTTCAATGTTATTGCTGCAAATTTAATCAAAATTATAGTGTGTGTTTATTAGCGATCATCCTTTTTGTGCAATAATAATCTTCGACAATTATTATTTCAATGCGTTCTGCAAAGTATACGAATTGAAATACTTGTTTGAAAGGGAGCAGTTATTTAATTTCTCAATTTTGCACCCGGCATGCATTTCATGAAATTGAAAACCGATGCGGGAATAGCGGTGAGGAAGTTTGTAAAGGAATAATTCGTATTCCTTCGTGCCCTCCGCGGCGGCGGAGTGTTTTAGTGGCAGAAAACTTTTGTGAACTTTCGTGTTTTCGTGGCAAAGAACTTCTGTGTACTTCTGTGCTTCCGTATTTCTGTGGCTGAAAACAAAGTTAGCTTTGATTAACAATACCTCCCCGAAAAGGATATCGTGTCATTTGCGAAATCTGTCCATATCGAAAAAAATGTAGAAGGATATACTAAAACAGATAGTTTCTTCGTTATAAATACAAATACGTTCTTTTCCCGATTTTGTATCTTGCTATTAACCATTTTAATATCATAATTAGTAACTTTCTAAAACCAGAAAGCCATGAATAAAAGTATCAAAAGAGTCATTGTCGCACTCAATCTGCGAAAACTCAACAGTCCCGAACTGATTTCGTTTTTAAGAGCCATAGCTAAAGCATTGAACGGAAACGATTATTTTACAGCAGAAGAAATGATCAAAATGCCCATCAGCCCTGCAGAAATCGACGCTCAGGCTGACAACATCGAAATGACACATACCTCGCGCAAAACCAGTCGTTCGGCAACCCTCACTAGCCTGGAGCAAGAACAGGTCACGCTTGCGATGAACACCATCAAAGATACTGCAGCATTTGTAGAAGGGCTGGCCAACAAAAAAGCGAACGGAGATATTCCCCTGGCTATTCAGATTATTACCAGCGCCGGATTTCAGGTGAAAAGAGAATTTGTCCAACACCAGCGGTCATTTGAAGTTGTAAAAACCGGAAAAGGCTTTGCGCACATCCGCACAAAAGCCCTGAAACAGGGAGTGATTTACCATTGGCGCTGGACAACCAACCCGACAGATGATAAAAGCTGGAAAGTGACTTTCCCGACCATTGAAGCAAATATCAATGTCTCTTCATTGCCCTGTTCCACAACCGTATATTTCTCTTTTGCCGTTACATTTCCAAAAGGAAGAACGCCCCATTACGACTCTGAAGCCGCATATATTCCCAGCTGGAGTGATCCCATTTCTGCCACGATTTTGTAAGGCTGCAGGTTGCCCCTTTCAAGATAATCTTATTTCGTAAACCGACAGCTAGCAAATCAACTGAACCATCTTTACCGCGTTTACACATAATCTGAAGACTTTCCGGAATCTGCAGATAAAAGTATAAGTCCCCAGTGTTTTCCGCCCTGAAATGTAGGCATTCTGATGATTCATACATGCATCTTGATAATGTATGCAGGAATCTCCATAAAACATACATGCATCTTGATAATGTATGCAGGAATTTCCATAAAACATACATGCATCTTGATAATACTTGCAGGTATCTCTATAATGCATACATCCATCTTGATAATGCAAGCAGGTATCACCATAATGCATACATGTATCTTGATAATTCATGCGGGCATCTCCATAATGCATGAAGGTATCACCATAATCCATACATCCATCTTGATAATGCATGAAGGTATATCAATAATGCATACATCCATCTTGATAATGCATGCAGGTATCTCTGTAATTCATACATGCTTCAGAAAGTCTAAAGATTATTTGCGTGAGGATGGATTGCAAAATGTGCCAAAAAGAATAATAAACTTTTCATCTTTTATTCACACCCAAAAAAACCTAAAGCGGAAAACCCTACTTTTGCGCCGAATTATGAACAACCCTCACTATGGACTTGAGTAAAGTTATGACAGTATCGGGCAAAGGCGGGTTATACAGCCTCGTTGCCCAGAACAAAGGCGGAATCATTGTGGAATCACTGGTAGACGGACACCGCATGCAGGTGTTTGCATCGCAGCGCGTGAGCTCGCTCGAAGAAATCAGCATCTTCACCACCGGCGAAGACCTGCCCCTGAAAGACGCTATGAAAAAAATGTTCGATACACTGAAGGGCGAACCCTGCATTGATCCCAATTCGGATGCACCCAAGGTGAAAGAGTTTATCTCAGGGCTTATTCCCGAGATCGATCACGAACGCGTATACAACAGCGATCTGAAGAAACTGCTGACCTGGTACAACCTTCTGAACGAACACAAAATGCTGGTGTTTGATGAAGAAACTACAGAAGAAAAAACCGAAGAGGTAACCGAAGAAAAGAAAGAAGAATAAACGCGTGGAACCCACCCCCAAAGCGATACATACAGTCAGCGTGCTATCGGTGCGCATGATGAATGCAACTTTCTGTCGCATTGATACAGAGCCGGAAAAACCGCTGAAAGGGTTGCTGCCCGGACAGTTTGCACAGATTCTTATTCCCGGTGAACCCGGTGTATTCCTGCGCAGGCCCTTCTCAATTCACGATTACAGCGAAAAGAAAAATATACTTTCGTTTCTGGTTCAGCTGGTAGGCAAAGGCTCCAGAAGACTTTCGCGCCTGCAGCCCGGTGAAGAACTGGATATCATTCTCCCGCTGGGAAATGCTTTCAACATTCCCGATAAAGGGAAAATGCTTTTGCTGGGTGGCGGCTGCGGACTGGCTCCGCTGCTTTTCCTCTCCAGAAGCATCGCCAGGAAAGAACTAAAGATGGACGTTGTGTTTGGTGCACGCAATGCTCATGCACTGATCCCGACCAACGACTTTGTGAAATTTTCGCACGTGGAGGTTTGCACCGACGACGGAAGCGCCGGCTGCGAGGGCAACATCATGATGCATCCTTTGCTTCAGGATGAAGCGCCTGAATACGAAAAAGTGTTTGCCTGCGGCCCCGAACCTATGCTGCACGCGGTGGCAAAGTGGGCAAAAAATAAGAATATTGAGTGTGAAGTAAGCCTGGAAAATACGATGGCCTGCGGCTTTGGCGTGTGCCTCTGCTGCGTGACCGAAACCACCGAAGGAAGAAAATGCGTATGCACCGAAGGACCGGTGTTTAACATAAACCAGCTGCCATGGCCGATCTGAGTGTAAAGATAAAAGACCTTCTCCTGAAGAATCCTGTGATGACAGCATCGGGAACATTCGGCTACGGCTACGAATACGACGACTTTATTGATGTGAACCGCCTGGGCGGCATTGTTGTGAAAGCCACAACCAATGCGCCCCGCGAAGGAAATCCATATCCCCGTATGGCCGAAACTGCATCAGGAATGCTGAATGCCGTGGGTCTGCAGAACAAAGGCGTGGATTACTTTATTGAAAACATCAATCCTAAACTGAAGAAATATACAACGAATGTCATAGTAAATGTTTCGGGCTCCACCATTGAAGACTATGTGGCAGTAGCTGCGCGCATCAATGAGTTGGAAAACATTCCCGGCATCGAACTCAACATTTCGTGCCCGAATGTGAAGCAGGGCGGCATGGCATTCGGTACGTCCACAACCGCTGCAGCGGAAGCTACGAAAGCCGTGCGTGAAGTGTATAAAAAAATATTAATTGTCAAACTTTCTCCCAACGTTACCTCCATTGCCGACATTGCCAAAGCAGTAGAAGGCGAAGGTGCAGATGCTGTATCCTGCATAAATACGTTGATGGGAATGGCCATTGATGCGGAAAAGCGCCAGCCGATACTTTCTACAATCACAGGCGGATTATCCGGCCCGGCAGTGAAACCGGTTGCATTACGCATGGTGTGGCAGGTAAGCAAAGCAATCAAAATTCCCATCATCGGAATAGGCGGGATCATGAATGCAGCCGATGCCATTGAATTCTTATTAGCCGGTGCAACAGCCGTGCAGGTAGGAACAGCGAACTTCATTGATCCTACCGTAACGATTTCTATTGTGGAGGGAATTGAGGAATATCTTACAAGACATAAGATAGATTCGGTGTCGGAACTGATCGGGAGCTTGGGAAGTTTATAATCGTTATTCGTTAAAGGTTAAACGTAACTTTGCGGCAATGAAAAGATATTTGCTAATTATTTTTATCGGTCTTGTTATCAAAGGCTATTCTCAAAATCCTTTTACAAATATTGATTTTAATGAAGGCGGATATTCATTGTTGGTAGTAAATGATCGTGAACCTGTGTTTGGATGGAAAAGAGACAGTATTGGAAGATTATTGAAAATTGATTCTACAACTCATTTTTTCACCAGTGAAAAGCCTTTGTTGAATAAAGTAAAATCTAAATGGAATTTAATTCCAACAAATGAATTCTCACTTTGCGGATATGATTACATATTGTACCTAATTAAAGAAGATTCCTTGATCTTTACATTTAAATATAATATTGACTGTGCTGATTTTATAAGCAAATCAAGTTTCTTCAAACTAAAACCAGAAATGTTTTTTTCTGTAATTTCATATTTTGATAAATTTGAAAGAAAAGAATCCGATTATAACGAATTCAGGAAATCACAAAAGGAGTTTGAGAAAACCAAATTTGAATTTTCGCATTACTTTGAAAGGAATTTTATGAAAAAAATATCAGAATGATTACCTGCTTCCAATACTCATGAAGAAAAGCCGATACATACTTCCCGTCCTTCTGATCTGCTTGTTCGCGTTTCGCTTGTTGTTTGGCATCACGTCCACCTTCTGGATGGATGATGAAAAGCAGGTGTATCTGATCGGGCTTAAATATTTTTGTACGGGACACTTTCCTTTTTTCGGGCCGGATGTGGTGTATACGGGATCGCAGATTCCCGGCGCCCTGCAGGGTTTGCTGGTGGGAATTCCTTTTTTTCTTTTTCGCATTCCCGAAGCACCTTACATTCTGATTAATATTTTATCGTTCGGAACACTGTGTCTGCTGGCGCTTTACATCAGAAAAATTGTTCCGTCGCTGCCTTCTTATTTTGTGTGGATATGGGTTCTTACCTGCCCCTGGGTAATGACATTCTCTACAAACATTGTCAATCCTTCGTATGCGCTGCCTGCGGGCATCATCTTCTTTATTTCTTTTTTGGAATTAGTACCCCGCTTCCGCGTGACAACAATTAAAGCGGGATGGCTGTATGCCGCCATGGGCTTTGCTATTACGTGGATCATGCAGTTGCATCTTTCGTGGATCATTCTGATTCCTTTTCTGTGTATTCCTGCGTATCACTCTCTGAAAAAGGGATTTCGTCCGGCTATGATACATTTATTATTATTTAGTGCCGGACTAATTTTGCCTGCGTTGGTATTAATTCCAACATACTTAGAATACGGAATGGGATCAGGGTCGGGTAATACAGGATCCAACATCGTATTTAATCTTTCCAACTTCGGTGATTTCTTTACACTTCTGTCTCGTTTTCTTTCACTGGGAAGTTTTGAGATACCCCGCTTCCTGGGCTCAAATACGGAGCTGCGCCTTGCATTTTTAAATGAGTATTTGTGGGCGGCTCCTTTTATCGTTTATGTTACAATAGCCGGAATACTGCAGCCGATATCCGTTTTTGCAGCTTGCTTCTTCCGTGGTCTGAACGAGCGTTTCAGAAGTATGCGCTGGCTGCTTGTATTTGCATTTTTTATTACCTGGTTCAGTTTTTTCTTTTCAGTGAAAGGTCCTTCATCACATACATTTTATATTCTCTTTCCCCTGATCATGATTTTTTCGATATATGCATGGGAAGTATTTTTCAAATGGAAAATTTTTCGAGTGCTGATGATTGCTTCGCTGGCGGCGGGTTTTGTGTTTCATATTGCGTTGGGAATCGACAATTATCAAAAGCGTTCTTTGTATACACAAAGAGAAGTTGTAACCCAAGCGCTGGCAGAAAAAGATTATACGATCATGGGCGAGCGCCGCCCCTGGGACAGGAATCAATAGGCTTTGCCGATTATTAAAAAGGGGATATTAAACAATTCTTACTTCGAATTCCAGACGGATGTTAAAAGTTTCAAGCACGGATGCACGAATGTTTTCGGCCAGTGTAAGAATTTCCTGTCCGGTTGCATTGCCATAATTTACAAGTACCAGCGGTTGTTTTTCATACACACCGGCATCGCCTTTCCGGAACCCTTTCCATCCGCATTGCTCGATCAGCCAGGCGGCGGGAACTTTTACGAATGTGTCATTTACAATATATCCGGGAATATTTAAATACGTTTGTTTTAAGGTATCGTGCTGAGATTTTTCAATCACCGGGTTTTTGAAGAAGCTTCCGGCATTCCCAATATCCTTTGGATCGGGAAGTTTGCGTAAACGAATGCTTCGGATGATGTTTGCAACATCAGCAATGGAAGGCTTTTCAACGCCTGCGCTTTTCAACTCAGCAGCTACATCCCCATAACCAATGTTTGGAACCGATTTTTTTGAAAGCTTAAAAAGCACCGAAATCACAACAAAATTTTCACCATCCGGATGTTTGAAGATACTATCGCGATATGCAAAATTGCATTCTGCGTTTGTAAGTATGTGTGTTTTTCCGGTAGGAATTTCGAGTGTCTCCACTTCATGAATAATATCTTTTACCTCGGAGCCGTAAGCTCCAATGTTTTGTACAGCAGAACTGCCAACCATGCCGGGAATAGCAACCATGTTTTCAGTACCGCCCAGATTTCGTTCAATGCACCAATTAACAAAGTCGTCCCACACTTCACCGGCAGCTACTTTTACAAAAACAAATTCTTCTGTTTCGCCTGCAATGGAAATTCCACGAAGATTGATTCTGAGAATAAAACCCTCAAAATCCTTCGTAAAAAGCAAGTTGCTGCCCGCACCCAAAGTGAGCCTGTTGTTATTCAGGAAAAGATCATTTCTAAAAACAGCACGCACTTCGTCTTCAGTAGTAGCTTCAGCAAAACAGCCGGCAAATGCATTGACTCCAAAGGTTGTTAAATCGGTAATCCGGTGGTTATTGACAATTTCCATACGAGTGTTCAAAACTAAGCAAAAAAATGCCCCGCTTTTTTTTTTGTTTATCTCTTATCGAAAAAAATTCTATATTTGTCCCCAGAAATTAAAAAATCCGTTTAACGTAAAATTCAACCATGATGAAAAAATTACTCATTTTTACAGCACTGATGCTTGCAGCTGTTTTTGTACAGGCACAGTGGACATCTCAGTACACAGGCGCAACTACTGCTTATCGTGCTGCTAATTACATTAAAGCAGTTGATGCCAACACAGTTTGGCTCACTTTCTATGATGGTGCAAATACTGTCAATCCTGCTCCAGCTATGCAGGAATACGGTAAAACCACAAATGGAGGTACTACCTGGACTGCAGGTGCTATTACAAATGCTACTGGTCACACTCCTTCGATGATTTGGCCTATTGATGGAACAACTGCTTATGTTCCAATGTACGGATCAGTTGGTGGAAAAATTATGAAAACCACAGATGGTGGAACTACATGGGCAGCTACGCTTCCTAATGCTACACTTACTACTGCTTTTCAGAATTCAGCCAGTTTTCCAAATATTTGTGTGTTTTTCAATGCAAATGACGGTATGGTAATGGGTGATCCTGTTTCCAGCGAATATGAAATTTATACTACTGCTGATGGTGGTACTACCTGGACTGCTGTTCCCGGTGCAAATATTCCGAATCCTGCTTCAGGAAGTGAATATGGTTATACCGGTGTTTACTCAGTTGTAAATGACACAGTCTGGTTTGGTACGAACACAAGTGCAATTTACAAGTCTGTTGACAAGGGGTTGAACTGGACTAAACATACAACTGGCCTTACTGAAATCAATGAAATTCACATGGCTAACGGAAGTTATGGTATTGCTGCTTTTTCAAACCAAACCCTTGGTAATTTTGACATGAAATTTACTACTGATGGTGGACTTACCTGGACCACGCTCACACCAACTTCACCTAACCCAAATGGTACTTTTGGAAACGGTCTTTGCCATGTTCCCGGTACTGCACGCACTTTTGTAAACACGGGTGCTGACTATAGCGCGCCCAATATGGGAGCTGCTTATAGTATTGATGGTGGATTAACATGGGAATATTTATTCACAGATTATATGACAACTCAGTTTCTGGATGTTGATTTTGTAGATGCTTCTACTGGCTGGGCTGGTTCTTTTGTAAATGCAGCTGGTGCTGACAGTGGTATTTTCAAATTTACAGGTGGTAGCGTAGCTGCACCTTGGAATCTTCCTTCAAATGAAGAACTGATTACTGTATTTCCTAATCCTACTTCAGGCGTAGTTTATGTTAATGTTAACAATCCTCAGGCTTCTGTAGTAAGTGTTAATGTCTATGACTTACTGGGTAATGTTGTTTTCACAACCAAAGAAAGCAATATGTTCTTTAATTTTAACCTTGGTTCTTTACAGAAAGGACTTTATTTGGTTGAAGTTACCAGTGGATCCACAGTGCAGAAAAGTAAAATTATGGTTCAGTAACCATCTGAAATAAAAGTTAAAAAGGCTGTCAGAAATATCCGACAGCCTTTTTTTTGTCTGTTTCCTAAACTTAAACTAAGTTTGACGAAATTTTCATTTTGAAAAAAGCGATCGTATCGGTTACCA
>JAZDMK010000119.1:0-10374 GCA_043800975.1 Bacteroidota bacterium
CAGCTTTGTATGAAATCCAATGCGCAAAGGCATATTAAACTTTCTTGAAAATTATTAAAAAGGACGCGCATTAAAGGGTGCGAGATTAGAAAACAAGTTGCGTTTACAGGGCAGGCAATGAGCTAAGAAAAAAGTGTTTGACGAACGAAGTGAGGAGTTTTTTTTCGGGACAGAACGCAACGTAGTTTTCTCGAGCAGTCTTTATAGCGCTAGACTTTCTTTGGGCTCCACCTTTTCTTTTGGCGATGAAAAGAAAAGGTGGAATTGGCGCGGCGATTGCGCCGCCGCGCAACATGGCTTGTGTGGGGCACAAGAATAATATCTAAAGAAAAGGTTGGATTTATGTAGCGCCAGCGGGTGTAGCGAAAAGCCCGCAGCAAAACGGAAAATGAAAACACATTAAGTATTTCTTTTGATTTCATAAATTAACGTATTGTGTATGCATTGATACTTGCAGCTTTCCGTATTGCGAGGACTTATAGCGGAACACGCGGTGACACGAAGTGGCAGGCGCCAAAATATTTATCCCCGGAATATTGTAATTTTGCAATCCTAAATTTTGTTCCATGATTGAACTTTCAAAAACTGTTAAGAATGCAGATGTGGTTAAAAAAACCGCAAAGCATTTTCACGATAAAAAAATTGTACTTCCTACCTTCGCGCAAATGCGCAACCCAGCCCTGATTCCTGATGCCGTGAAAGCTGAATTAAAGAATATCGGTTTGTGGGATCTGCATCCGCTTAATCTTTTCCGCATTTCGTGGATGAACGAACCCATTGAAAAAGGCGGGCAGTTTGGCGATGTGAATTACATTGAACTACCCAAAAGCATTACCGGCGTGGATGCCCGTATTTCATTAATGCTGGGTAAATTTTTCCCGACCGGTGCACACAAAGTGGGCGCAGCCTATGGATGCCTTGTTCCGAGAATTGTAACGGGAGAATTCGATCCTACTTTTCATAAAGCCGTTTGGCCATCCACCGGGAACTACTGTCGTGGCGGTGCTTTCGACAGTTACCTGATGGGCGTTACGGCCGTTGCCATTCTTCCTGAAGAAATGAGCCGCGAACGTTTTGAATGGCTGAAACAAATCGGCGCCGAAGTGATTGCCACGCCCGGCTGCGAATCGAACGTGAAAGAAATATATGATGAATGCTGGAACATTCGCAAAAACCGGAAAGACTGCGTTATCTTCAATCAGTTTGATGAATTCGGAAATCCCTGCTGGCACTACAATGTAACAGGTCCGGCGCTGGAACAGGTTTTCAACAAAATGAAAAAGCAGAAAAGCAGACTCGCGGCTTATGTTTCTGCTACAGGCTCTGCAGGCACCATTGCGGCTGGCGACTATCTGAAAACATTATACCCGAACATGAAGATCACTGCTTCCGAAGCGCTGCAGTGCCCTACCCTTCTGATGAACGGTTTCGGCGGCCACCGCATTGAGGGCATTGGCGACAAACATGTTCCATGGATTCATAATGTGCGCAACACAGATCTGGTAACGGCGATCGATGATGAAGACTGCATGCGTATACTGCGTTTGTTCAACGAACCCGAAGGAAAAGAAATTCTTTCTTCGCTGGGCGTGAATGATGAAATCATTTCAAGATTGGGATTGCTGGGAATTTCCGGGATCGGCAATTTGTTGTCGGCAATAAAAATCGCAAAATATTATGAGTTGACATCTGATGATGTAATCCTTACCATTGCTACTGATTCCGCTGAAATGTACGGATCACGCCTGGAAGAACTTTCCCTTGATTACGGCCCCTACACACGCCTGCAAGCCACATTGGATAAAGGTAAATGCCTGGACGGTACCCGCGCAGACACAATGAAAGAATTGACTTACAACGATCGCAAAGCCATCCACAATCTGAAATATTTCACTTGGGTTGAGCAGCAGGGAAAAGAAATTGCTGATTTGAACCGACTTTGGTACGATCAGGATTTCTGGCCCGAAATGTTTGCTATGACGGATTTGTGGGATAAGATGATTGTTGAGTTTAATGCTCTTTCGAAGTAAAGGTACGAGGACCGAAGACCGAAGCCAGAAGCTGGAAATGGAAAGCGTTCGCACAAGCCAGCGCCTTCTGGATTAGGATGCCGGATGACCAATTCACTTGGTCAGAAGACCGAAGCTAGAAGCTGGAAATGGAAAGCTTTCGCACAAGCCAGCGCCTTCTGGATGAACAATACAGTCCTGACGGGACGGCCTATTGGTAAAAACGAAAAGAAAAACATAAAAAAAGTGCCGCTAGGTACGACCTATTAAAAAATGGGAGGACCTGAGACGGGAAATTGTTGCAGTGGCAGTAGCAGTGGCAGTGGTTGTAGCAGTTATCAGTAAACAGTATTCAGTAATCGGCGATCAGTTTTTATTACTTTATGGTTTTTGAGAACGCAGATGACACAGATCAGACTGATGATCACAGATAAAAAAGATCAGTGTAAATCTGTAACATCAGTGTTATCAGTGTTCAGAATTATTTAATGCAGAACTTTACGCTCTTCGGTCTGCTTAGCTTTTCGGCTTCTTTAACACATAGTTCACATAGGAATTTTGCACATAGGCACATAGAAAAAATACAAAGCACTAAGTCTTGAATCAGGAGAAAAAAACTCAATAACTTAATAACCTAATAACTCAATAACTACTACAGAACTCTCTTCACGCCTTTGTTACTAAGATCAGCGAGTATTTCAGCAGGATTTGCAAAGCGGTTTACAAACATCATGGCTGCGATAACGTATGGTTTGAAGCCAGCTTCCACGTACGTTTGCAAACGATAACGTTCAAAAACGGAATCCTGCACTTCCCCTTCTATACAGGAAACGCCCGATATATCTGCAGGCAGACAGTGCATATACAAAGCTTTACCATCCTTCGTCAATTTCATTTTCGCTTCATCGCATTCCCAGTTTTTGTATTTAGCGTTGTTTTCAAGACATTCTTTTTCGAGGTCTTTTAAGCCATGTGCATCACTTTTCCTTAACAAATCCGTACGGCGCTGCATCACATGAAAAGGCGCCCAGCTCTTAGGATACACAATGTCGGCATCTTTGAATGCGTCTTCCATCGATTCGGAAACAGAAAATTTTCCACCATTCTGTGCAGCCTGCTTTCCAGATAATTCAATAACTTCAGGAATCAGATCATATCCTTTCGGATACGCCAGTGAAACATCCATTCCATATCGCGTCATCAGTCCGATGATGCCCTGCGGCACTGACAGCGGCTTTCCATAGCTCGGCGAATACGCCCAGGTCATTGCAATTTTTTTACCTTTCAGATTTTCCAGCGATCCAAAGTAATTTTTAAGATGCATTAAATCAGCCATCGACTGTGTCGGATGATCGATATCACACTGCAGGTTAACGATACCGGGTCTTTGCGGCAGCACGCCATTTTTGAAACCATCGTCCAATGCATCGCCTACTTCACGCATGTATGTATTACCGGCACCGAGATACATATCATCTCGAATTCCGATAATGTCAGTCATAAAGGAAATCATATTGGCTGTTTCACGAACGGTTTCGCCGTGCGCGATCTGCGATTTGGTTTCATCCATATCCTGCACTTCAAGCCCCAACAGGTTTGCAGCAGATGCAAACGAAAAACGGGTGCGTGTTGAATTGTCACGGAATATTGAAACTGCGAGACCTGAATCAAAACAACGGGTAGAAATATTTTCACCACGTAAAGCCTTTAATGTTTCAGCAACCTGAATTAAAAGTTCCAGTTCTTCTTTTGATTTTTCCCAGGTAAGCAGGAAGTCTTTTCCAAACATGGAATTCTTATGCTTTGCGCATTCTGAAATGAGAGATTGAATGTTTTTCATATAGTGTAATATAATAATGTGTGAGATTTTTATTCAGCAAAAAGATATGCAAACATAGCGTAGAAAGCAGATGCAGCAACAAGATCATCGATTGGAACTTTTTCATTGGGTGCATGTGCCAATACTTCGTTGCCCGGACCAAAGCCAATAACGGGGATTTTGTGCATACCGCATATAGTTACTCCATTTGTTGAAAATGTCCATTTGTCCACGATTGGCTTTTTTGAAAATAAATTTTCAAAAGCGGAAACGCCCGTCTGTACTGCATAATGATCTTCTTCCAGTTTCCAGGTAGGATAATATTTTTCCATTCCATAACGAACGCCGGTGAATGCTCTGCCATCGTAGTAAAGAACTTCCGCAACGGCATCCATTCCTTCAATAAGCTGATTTACTTCTGCCATGGCTGATTCCTTGGTTTCACCCCAGGTAAGACGGCGATCTAGATGCACACGCGCGTAATCGGAGACAGCACACAGAGAAGGAGATCCTGTTACCATTTCACTGACGGTAACCGTTCCTTTTCCCAGAAATGAATCCGCTTTCAGACGTTCATTTAATTTTTCAACTTCCAGACAAAAACGGGAAGCCATGTAGATTGCATTTTTTCCGCGTTCGGGCGCTGAGCCATGAGATGACAATCCCTTGAAAGAAACACGGATTTCCATGCGACCGCGGTGTCCACGGTAAATATTGAGGTTTGTGGGTTCTGTGCTAATGACAAGATCAGGAACAATTTTTTCTTCTTCGATTAAATACTTCCAGCAAAGTCCGTCACAATCTTCTTCCATGACACTTCCAACAAAATAAAGCGTCACATCTTTATCATAACCAAGTTCTTTTAAAATTTTTCCGGCAGTAACAAATGCAGCCGGTCCGCCTTCCTGGTCAACGGTTCCGCGACCATGCACAAAACCGTCTTTAATCAATCCCGAGAAGGGATCCAAATCCCAGTTATCGGGATTACCAACATCCACGGTATCCATGTGGCCATCAAAAGCCAGGATTTTTTTCCCGTTTCCGATACGGCCAATTACATTGCCAATTGCATCCATCCGCACTTCATCAAAACCAGCCGCTTTCATTTGAGCAACCAGCTTGTGCTGTACATCGCCCTCATCCATGCTGACAGATTTGATTTTCACAAGATCCGATAGATTTTTTGCTGTAAACTCACCGTATGCTTTCGCTTTTTCAAGAACAGCAGCTGAAGCAGCTTGAATTTCTTCTTTATTCATTACAAATAATTTTAATGGTGCAAAGTTAACTCAAAAAATGTATTTTTGAAGTAATGAACCAGCATGAGACATACATGAGGCGTTGTCTGGAACTTGCCGAAAAAGGTTTTGGGCACACTGCTCCAAACCCTATGGTGGGCGCCCTGTTGCTTCATAGCAACGATATTATCGGCGAAGGTTTTCACCAGGAATATGGTAAAGCGCATGCAGAAGTAAATGCTATAAATAATGTAAATGACAAATCGCTTCTACCAGAATCAACTTTGTATGTCAGTCTCGAACCCTGCAATCATCAAGGGAAAACGCCACCCTGCACCGAACTAATTATTGAATCAGGTATTAAAAAAGTAGTTATTGGCACAACCGATTCGCACAGTATTGTTAATGGCAGAGGAATTGAAAATTTAACATTGCATGGCATCGAAGTAATTGCCGGAGTGCTTGAAAATGAATGCCGGCAGGTCAATCGCCGTTTTTTTACTTTTCATGAAAACAAACGACCCTACATTATATTAAAGTGGGCTCAAACGAAAGATTATTTTTTAGACCGAATCAGAAAAGTTAACGATCCTCAACAACCCAACTGGATCATTCCTGAATCGCTTAGAACAATGGTTCATAAATGGAGAAGCGAGGAACAGGCCATTCTTGTGGGCAGTAAAACCGTGCTCTGCGATAACCCAATGCTGACAACACGTTTGTGGCCTGGTAAAAATCCGTTACGTATCGTACTTGATCCTGATACGATCCTTCCGGAATCTCTTCAGATTTTTTCGGAGGAAGCGCAAACGCTTGTCTATTCCAAATCATCTAAACTTTACAACCAATCGAACATTGTCTCTCGAACGCTTCCATTTGGTTCAGAGCTGGCTCGTCAGATGCTTGATGATTTGCATTCACGCAGGATTCAGTCTTTAATCGTGGAAGGCGGTTTGCAAACTTTACAATTATTTATTGAAAATAATCTCTGGGACGAAGCGAGAATATTTACGGGGAGTCTTTCTTTTAAGGAAGGCATTCCTGCACCAAAAATCTTCGGCAAAAAAATTGAATCTCGCTCCTTTGAATCCGCATCTCTGGATATTCTGATAAATTCTTCCAATACATTTTTCGACAAATGATTTTTCTACTTCCTGCCATTCTTACTTCAACTGGAATTCTTATTCTTTTCAAACTTTTTGAAAAGAGGTCCATTAGCAATTTGCAGGCAATTGCAGTTAATTATGTCACTGCAGCAGTTCTTGGTTTTATCTTTTTTGATCATCCTGATTTTTCAGATGTAATCGCAAAAAACTGGTTTCCATTTTCATTGATTTCCGGGATCACTCTTTTTCTTGTATTTATCGTTTATGCAGTATCAACGCAGAAAGCCGGGCTTTCGATCACTTCGGTTTCCGGAAAAATGTCGCTAATTATTCCTGTCATTTGCGGCGTATTTTTACTGGATAACACAATGCCTCTTTTACGCATGGCGGGTATAATACTGGCATTGCTCTCGTTTTATTTAACGCTGAAAAAAGAAAGCGGGATTAAGCTTCAGCTTTCACTTTTAATTTTTCCTCTTTTACTTTTAATTGGAAATGGAATCAATGATACCATTCTGAACTATGCACAGGTTAAATATGCCGGAGAAGAAACCGGTGCATTTTTGTCATTTGCATTTCTGGCAGCCTTTGTTCCTTGTATCGTTGCTGTAATCGTACGTCTGTATCTTAAAAAAGAAGTTTTTAAACTTGTCAATGTTGGTGCAGGATTACTGCTAGGAATGCTGAATTATTTTTCCACCTACTTTTTTATGGCAGGCTTGAATCATGTAGAAACAGGCATTTTTATCCCTTTGTTTAATGCAGGGGTTGTATTAAGTGGGGTTACCTGTGGAATACTTTTTTTTCGTGAAAAAATGAGGTCCATAAATATTGCCGGTGTTTTCTTATGTTTGTGTGCAATTTTAATCATTGCAATTTCTTAAAGAATGATGTTTGACGATACATACCGCACTATCACAACACCCTCCGAATCTTCTTTTCGCGACAGAGGCAGTCGTTTTCTCGGGTATGCATATCCGGTTAAATCGGAGAACGAAGTAAAGGAAACACTGAGTATTTTAAAAAAGAAATACCACGATGCCAACCACCATTGCTTTGCATTTCGTCTGGGAGCGGATCATTCCGCATATCGTTTCAGTGATGACGGGGAGCCAAATAATTCTGCAGGACGTCCCATTTACAATCAAATTAATTCACATGACCTTACCAACATTTTGATTGTTGTTGTTCGATATTTCGGAGGAACCTTATTGGGTGTTAGTGGGCTGATCAATGCCTACCGAACCACAGCATCGCTCGCCATTGAAGCATCTGAAATAATCGAAAAAACTGCCAACGAAAATTATCTGCTTACCTTTAGTTATGAAGTAATGCATGAAATAATGCCCATTCTGAAAGAACCTCACATTTTAAATGCCCAGTATGATATGGGGGAAAATTGCAAAGTCAATTTCGCAATTCGAAAAAGCCTTGCTATGTCATTAACAGAAAGAATTCAAAAAGTAAGTTCTGTTAAACTAGAATTTACAGGCATTTCCTGATTTTTCAAGTTTACGATTTTATTTTGAAATCAATGTTAAATATTTGCAATATTAATTTTTTATTTTTTTTTTCTTTTAACGCTTTGATTAGATCATTTTATTGCTATCATTGCATATTCATTCCTCACTTTTATGAACCGACACTTTCTGAAATACATTTTTTTCATTGCATCCCTGTCGGGCATCCTTTCCTGCAGTACGCCGGTTCACATTACGGAAAGAAAAACATCCATGGTTGCAGTTAATGAGCAAACGCACCCTGCGCAGGATTCTGCAATGCTTCTTGATATTGCCCCATACAAATCCAAGCTGGATGCTGTCATGAACGAAATACTTGTTCAAAGTGATGAGGCAATGGTAAAAGGAACGCCCGAAAGCAACCTGAGCAATTTGCTTTGTGATTTAACCATAAAAAAAACGAATGATAAATTGCAGTCTGCTGATGGAATGACAGCACAGATATGCGTCATGAATAGCGGGGGAATCCGCACGACAATCCCCAAAGGAGCTGTTACCCGCGGAAGAATTTTTGAAGTCATGCCTTTTGAAAACGAGATTGTTGTTTTGACACTGAGCGGAGAGAAAACAGCTGAGTTACTTGATTTGATTGCTATAAAAGGAGGTGCTCCTGTTGGCGGTGTACGCTTTGGCATTCGTGATGCGAAAGCTGTAAACATTACTGTTAACGGAGAAGCTTTTGATATAAAAAAGAATTACACCATTTGCACTTCTGATTATCTGGCGAACGGCGGTGATAATTTAACATGCTTTGCTAATCCAATCAAGAGAGTTAACCTTAGTTATAAGCTTCGTGATGCAATTATTGAATACTGTATTGAAGTAAACAAAGCCGGAAAGACACTGAACAATAAAGTTGACGGAAGAATTTATTTTGAGAAATAGAGAATGAAAGAAGAAAAAAAGATCGCAGAGAATTTTTGAAGCTGATGGCTTCCGGCGCTGTACTGGCTGGATTAAGCAGTCTTCCCCTGCGTGCAATGAGTGCATCTTCTACAACTGATAAAATCAAGCTGGTTATTTTACATACAAATGATCAGCATTCACATATTGAGCCCTTCCCTGCAAATGACCCCAAATTTCCCGGCATGGGTGGTTTTGCAAGAAGAGCTTCTATTATCAATGATATTCGTAAAGCTGAGAACAATATACTTTTGTTTGACGCCGGGGATATTTTTCAGGGAACACCTTATTTTAATTTTTTTGGTGGTGAACCTGAATTCAAGCTTATGAGCGAAATGGGCTATGATGCAGCAACATTAGGAAATCACGACTTCGACAATGGTCTTGATGGACTTGCAAAAGTTTTACCCAATGCAAAATTCCCTTTTGTTTCATCCAATTATGACTTTTCTGAAACGCCCGTTAGTGGTAAGATTCAGAAATATGTTATTCTGCACCGAGAAGGTATTCGTATCGGCGTTTTTGGACTCGGCGTAAAGCTGGAAGGACTGGTGCCTAAAAATGCATATGGAAAAACCCGTTATTCAGATCCCATAGTTAAAGCAGCTGAGATGTCACTTTTTTTGAAGAAAGAAAAAAAATGTGATGTCATCATTTGCCTTTCACACATGGGTGTTGACTCTGATAACGGCGGGCCCTGCGATATAACACTTGCAAAACAGTCCAAAAACATTGATATAATTATTGGAGGACATTCACACCGCACCCTTGAACCTGCATATTGTTGGAAGAATTCCGATGGTGAAGACATTGTAATTGCACAAGTCGGATGGGGCGGTGTCAAGTTAGGAAGAATTGATTTACTTTTTGATAAAAAAAGCAAAAAAAAGGAAACAATTTCTTCAGTGGTAAAAATTATTAAAAATCAATTGTAAAAATTTTTTTTTTTAATTTTTTTATTTAAATATTTGTTTCCAATATTAAAAAATGTCGTTTCATCGTATTTAAAAGGAAATTACACACTTAAAAAATCGAGAACTAAGGTTTATGTCCAACGAAAAGAAAAATTTTGAAAAAGTTTGGGAAAACTGTTTGAAGGTTATTAAAGATAACATCAACCTTCAGAGTTTTAAAACCTGGTTCGAACCAATCAAACCTGTTAAAATTGAAAACAACGTTCTTACTATTCAAGTGCCAAGCCAGTTTTTTTATGAATGGCTCGAAGAGCACTACATCACCCTTCTTAAAAAAACTATCCGCAAAGAGCTGGGTGCAGAAGGACGTCTAGAGTATAGCATCATTGTCGATACTTCGTATAACGAGTCTCGCAATCCTATTACGGTTAAGATGCCAACATCCAACAGAAAAGAACTTGGCAATCCGCCTGTATCTATTCCTATTGACCTCAATGAAGACAGTCCCATCCGCAATCCGTTTATCATTCCCGGATTAAAAAAAGTACAGGTTCATTCTCAACTGAACTCAAATTATACTTTTGAAAATTTTGTAGAAGGTGATTGTAACAGGTTAGCACGTTCGGCCGGATACGCTGTTTCCAACAATCCCGGAGGCACCTCTTTTAATCCATTATTTTTATATAGTGGTGTTGGTTTGGGGAAGACCCACCTTGCACATGCTATCGGAATTCAAATTAAACATACGCATCCTAATAAAACTGTCCTCTATGTTGAGGCAAGCAAATTCATCCAACAGTTTGTTGATTCTGTAAAAAGTCACGCGGCCAACGATTTTGTTCATTTTTATCAAATGCTCGATGTG
>JAZDMK010000150.1:0-21264 GCA_043800975.1 Bacteroidota bacterium
GTTTGATCAAACCATTTTAGATTATGTTGGAAAAAATTCAAAAAACAGTTGATTACATTAAAAGTAAAACTTCATTACAACCCGAAGTAGGAATTATTCTGGGAACAGGACTTGGCGGGCTTGTCAATGAAATTGATATAAAGCATATTTTACCTTACGAAGAAATTCCGAACTTCCCGGTATCAACAGTGGAAGGGCATAGCGGAAAATTAATCTTCGGAATATTGGGCGGGAAAAATGTTGTTGCCATGCAGGGTCGCTTTCATTATTATGAAGGATATTCCATGCAAGAACTGACATTTCCCGTTCGTGTAATGAAATTTCTTGGCATCCGTTTTCTTTTTGTATCAAATGCCAGCGGCGGCGTCAATCCAGGCTTTGAGATTGGTGACCTGATGATTATTGATGATCATATTAATCTTCTTCCTGACAATCCATTGATGGGAAAAAATATTCCGGAACTTGGCCCCCGCTTTCCGGATATGAGTGAACCTTATGATCGTGCTACAATTGCAAAAGCGATTGAAATTGCAAAAAAACATAACTTCCCTTGGAAGACCGGAACGTATGCTGCAGTTTCGGGGCCATGTTTTGAAACACCTGCTGAGTATCGCCGTGTTTTTAACAGTGGTGCTGATGCAGTAGGAATGTCAACGGTTCCTGAAGTTATTGTAGCACGCCACATGAGCATTCCATGCTTTGCTATTTCTATTATTACTGATCTGGGTGTTCCCGGAAAAATCGTGGAAGTATCGCACGAAGAAGTGATTAAAGTCGCATCGGAGGCGGAAAAGAAAATGACTGTTCTAATGAAAGAATTAGTTAGTATTTTGTAATAAGTTGAAATTATTCTAACCTTTTTCTCAACCCATGAAAATATTTAGTTCAAACAATTCAATTCGAACTAAGGATAAGGCGTTATTAATGCTTGTTCCCATTTTCCTTTTTACAACTTCGATTTTATATATAGATACACTATACTATTTTTTTCTTTCATGGTCTGACCCCGGTTATGCATACTTATTCAATGGATTAAATTTCGCAACATTTCATCGCTACATCGGGCATATTGATCATCCGGGAACGCCGCTGCAACTATTCTGTGCTTTTATTATTCGGATCCAATACCTTTTTTGTGGTTCCGGTGGTTTGCCCGAACATGTAATGTCTAACCCGGAATCCTATCTTCGTACAATCAGTTTTTCTTTAACACTAATTTCTACACTTATCGCATACTATACAGGGCGTGTTATTTTTATTAAAAGCCGAAACTTTTCTATTGCAATGCTTTTTCAGGCATCTGTTTTGTTTTCTGCAGGAGCTATTTTGTATATTCCAATTATTGCATGTGAAACTATTATCATATCCACTTTTTCTCTTTTACTTCTGCTATGTTTTTTATACACCTACCATCCCGAATCTCTTAGAAAATGGCTCTACCCAATTGGATTTGGCTTTCTGGTTGCACTAATAATTACAACAAAATTTTCTACAGCTCCTTTTTTTGTCATTCCCTTATTTTTATTAAAGACCTGGAAAGAACGTTTGCTGTTTGTAACTATGTGTATTCTTTTTATTGCAGCGATCTTGATTCCTGTTATGCCGTTACTAGCAAATCATTTTGACTTCATATTCAGGATTGCAACCCATACAGGCAAGTACGGTTTTGGCGATCAGGGTGTGTTTGTGTGGCCGGTATTTTTTGCACACATCGTACTAATTTTCAAATATGAGATTCCTTTTACAATTGCATTTTCTTTCCTTTTTTTAACATTCGTATCAACTCTCATTTTAAAAAAAATTCGAATACGTTTTACCAAAGCTGAACGCAATCTTATTTATGGTATTTTCATTTTCCTGATAATACAAATTGGTATTGTAGCAAAGCACTATGCTTCTCATTATATGATTCCGGCGCATCTTATGTCAGGACTGGCAATTTTTATTACTTTCCCTGCATTTTTCTCAAGAAGAGAAATGTATGAAAAATTTATTCATGGAAAGTTTTTTAAATGGCTCACAATATTTGTTCTTCTCTTTCTTGCCTTCTTTCTTTGTAAAAATCTTTTTTATAAAAATTTGCACAACGACGCAAAAGATACAATGGTATATGCTGAGCAAAACAGAAAATTACCAATAATAATTCTTAGTCAAAACCTTTGGGAAGGTGCATATATTGAGTCTAGTCTATTTTTTGGTGCAACCTATAGTGGAGAAACCCGAACTCAAAACATGGAATTTTTAAATTCAAAATATCCCAACACCTATTTTTACGGGACTTATAATCATCAGTTTTTTAACTGGAAAGGCCCGGTTGTTAAGATAGATTTTTTTTCAAAAAATCCACAAGTAATGATTTACAGCCGAAACTTTGAACCTGATTCAATCTCAAGTGCAATCAATGAGCTTTTTGACTTTCCTGGAATGAAAAATCTTTACCAGTATAAAACTGTTTATAAAAATCATGGCATTAACGAAAGCATTTTAGAACTTACTTGTGATACAGCTGCTATCAAAAAGCTTTTCTATAAAAGTCTTTCCCTGAAATGGGATCTTGAAAATACGGATGAATCCAAAGTGAATTTTATTGATCAGACCGGTAAATATTTTCTTTCAGGCGTTAATCAAAAATCCAAAGAAACATCAAAATCCGGAAATTTCTCAGTTAAACTGACCCCTGAAAGTCAGTACAGCCTCGCTATTAAAATTAAAACACACCCCGGTTACTTTTACATTATCAATGCTTGGAGAAAATCTGACACCGAAAAAAGTTGCATTGTTACCTGCGCACAAGATCAATCAAAGTATTATACAAGTGGAGCGAACATACTTGAGAAACAAAACGACGGCTGGGAAAAAATTCAATTTTCTACTACAATTCCTAAAGAGTACCCTGACTCACTTATACATATATATTTCTGGAATAATAGTAAATCTACTGTGTTCTTTGATGATGTTACTATTGATGAGTATTCTCCCAAATAAAATCTATTTCCCTTTTTCTTTCCAGCGAAATGTATGTATTAAATGACGAATATCTTCACGGATAAAATCGATAACCGGAGCCAGAGAATCGTTGTTGGGTAAAACTTCAAAGTACAAAGCCCCCCGCACAAAATTTTTCGTACTGTCAGTAAGATAGAATTGATAAGGCGAAGCTGCATCACTTCCAAAAATATCATAGATCATTCCATACATTTTGCGGTCCGGATCAATGATAACAGAATCATTAATCGCAGTGGCTTTTGCTATGTGTTTGTTGGCAAAAGTGCGGGCATCATCAATAAAAGTTTCAAGATCATTTTTAACCGGCTGATAGCTGATATGCATCGTTCCTTTAAACTGTGGAAATTTAATATTAACCCAGAATGGTTTAGAATTTTTGTGCTTGTAACGTTCAATCGCAGCATATCCGGGATATTCAAACGTATAGGGATAGCTTACAGAATCAAATTTTTTATAACTTCTTTCCGGAAGTACTATTCTGAAATAACCACGGGGTCTTGGAATGGGTGTTGATTCGCTGCACGAAAAAATCTGCATCAAAATAAACGCAATAAGAAATCCTTGAATAAAAATTCGTTTACAATGCTTCATGGTTCAATTCATTTTCGGGTTTTATGAGCACCCTGATTTTTTTAATTCTTCTCTTATCGGAAGCTTCAACGTGAAAGTCAAACTGCATGCACGTAATTTTATCGTTCTTTTCAGGAATTTTTCCAACCAGCTCCAGCATAAGCCCGGCAAGAGTTTCCGATTCTCCTTTCACTGCTTCAAATGTATCAGTATCAATTCCAAGAATTTTACAAAAATCATTCAACAGGGTTTTTCCTTCAAACACAAATTCATTTTCCTGAACGCGAATGAATGTTGAATCATCTGTGTCGTATTCATCATTTATTTCTCCGACAACCTCTTCAATTACATCCTCCAGAGTAACAATACCTGATGTTCCACCATACTCATCCACAACAATAGCCATGTGTATTTTCTTTTCACGAAACTCCTGAAGAAGATCATTTATTTTCTTTTGTTCAGGCACAAACATCGCAGGCCTAACAAGCTGTTTCCAGTCGAAGTCATTCTTTGCAAGATGAGGAAGTAAATCTTTAATGTATAAAATTCCCGCTATTTGATCCAGCGTTTCATTGTAGGCAGGAATTCGCGAATAGCCCGTTTCAGTAATAATTTTACGTAACTCTTCGAAAGTTGTATTTAAAGCAACAGATGCAATATCCATACGTGGAATCATGATTTCTTTCACATCAATCTCTCCAAAATTGACAATGCCTTTTAACATGCGGTGTTCATTGGTTCCGTCTTTTGTGAGTTCAATGGCATCCGAAAGCTCATTAAAAGTGGGTCCATGGTTGCCATGTATCTGACGGTTATCAAGAACTTTCGAAAAACGAGCCATAATCCAGGCCAAAGGATAAAATATTTTCTGCAAAATTACAACCATTGGCACAACAGACTGAGCATAGTTTAGCGGAGAATGGGTTGCATATACTTTCGGTAAAATTTCACCAAAAAAAAGCAAAACAATTGAAATCACTACCGCCTGAATAACGAAAGCTAATACAGGATTTTCCGAAAGATCAAAAAGCTCGAACGTAACGAAAGTTGATAAAATAATAATTGCAATATTTACCGCATTGTTGGCAATAAGTAACGTAGCTAGCATTCTGCGCGGTTTTGCCAGAACTTTCAATACCATTTCACTTCGCTTGGTATGCTTGTGTTTTAGAGCATGAAGATCCTGAGGGCCCAATGAAAAAAGGGCAACCTCTGCTCCCGAAACAATAGCAGACAGAATCAGAAGAATAATTATAATAATAATTCCACTGGCCGCATGAACCCATTGGCTCGAATACCAAGGGATTTCAGTAATCTGTAATAACACAGAAGTGTTCATTGAAAAGTATGCTTTCAAAGAAAGCTATATTATTTTTAAAAAGGGAGATCGTCAGGAGTGTCGCTCCCACCAATAGGATCAGACTGAATTCCCGAAGACTGATTGTTTGCCGGAGCATTATTAAATCCTGACTCATTCTCATTTTGATAAGATGAACTCTGCGATGAGTCGCTTTGACGTGCACCAATCAAAACAAGAGAATCGGCATTTACTTCAACACTGTATCTGTCCTTCCCTTCACTATCCTGCCATTTGCGCGTTCTCAGTTTTCCTTCGATATATACCGGACTTCCTTTTTTCAGAAACCGTTCTGCTGTTTCAGCCATATTGCGCCATGCAACAATATTGTGCCATTCGGTCTGTTCCTTTTTTTGTCCTTCTTTGTCTTTATACACTTCTGTTGTAGCAATAGAAAAAGAGGCTACTTTCGTTCCGTTAGGAATAGTACGCACTACAGGATCTTTTCCCAGGTTTCCTATCAGAATAACTTTGTTTACACTTCCCATTTTAAATAAATTAAATTTTCATAACAAAGGTACTAAAAACTAAGAATAATGCTGGAGGAATTTTAAACCTTGATTGCCACGAAGGTTTTCTTGCTGCAATATAGTTTATGATCGGTACCGGGAAAGGAAAATTATTCAATTCATCAATTGACGCGCTAATCAGTTCTGCTGATTTGACATCTTTTTCAGTGTTTTCATAAAATTCAAGAAAACAGATTCTCAACTGGCGATGCGTTAACACATGCTTTATCCACTCAGATTTGTAAAACTTTTTTCTTGCTTTAATTTGAATGCGCTTCTTTATAAAAACTTCGGCACTTTTTTGGGTATGAAACTCCTGACCGGGAAATTCATATAAACTTCTCCAAATACTGTCATTTCCGCGCTTTCTTACTAAAGTCCTTTTCTTAAAAAGATTAATTTCATACACGAGAAATAATTCCGGAATCATCTTTTTCACAGTTTGAACAGGATACTTTTCGGGCATCCCTGATTTTCTTCCTAAACAACCAGTTTTCCATGGGCATTCAGTACAAAGCGGATTTAAAGGTGTACAAACCAAAGCACCCAGTTCCATGACTGCCTGATTGAAATCGCCCGGATTATCATGATCGATCAATTCCTCCATTCGTTTCTTCACAATAATTTTCAATGCTGAACTGCCCTTGGGCTCTTCTAAACCAAATAACCTTGAAACTACCCGATAAACATTCCCATCTACAACTGGAATTGCTTCCTGAAAACAAATGGAAGCAACTGCTGCTGCTGTATATTCACCGACTCCTGTCATAGAAAGCCAATCCTGGTATGTCGTTGGCAAACCTTTATTAAAGGTTTTATAGGCAAAGCGAGCAGCTGAAAGCATATTTCTTGCCCTTGAATAATAACCCAAACCCTGCCAAAGTAGCAGAACTTCATCCTCCTTTGCTTGGGCAAGTGACATAAGATCAGGGAACTTAGTGAGAAAACGATGATAATAATGTAATCCCTGAGCGATCCGGGTTTGCTGCATAATAATCTCTGAAACCCATACCTGATAAGGGTTTTTGTTCTTTCTCCAGGGAAGATCCCGTTTGTTTTTTTTATACCAAAGCTGGATTAAATTTGTCATCTTCTTCATTAACAAATGGCTTAAAAAAAATAAAAGTCCGATTTTTTTTTCATTTTTTAATTAAATCTTTATCTTTGCAGCCCTTTAAATTTTGAACAAACTAATTTTTAACATATTAAATATTAAATTAACATGACAAAGGCAGACATTGTTTCCGAGATTGCAAACAAAACCGGAGTTGAGAAGATCGCTGTAATGGCCACTGTAGAAGCTTTTATGAATACTGTAAAGCATTCGTTAGAGAACGGAGAAAACGTTTACCTCAGGGGATTTGGTAGTTTCATCGTAAAGAAACGCGCACAGAAAACCGGAAGAAACATTTCAAAAAACACAACTATTATTATACCAGCGCATAACATTCCATCATTTAAGCCTGCAAAGACTTTCATCAGTGGTGTTAAGGGCAAGGTTAAATAATAATATATCCTAAAATTAACTGATCATGCCAAGTGGTAAAAAGCGGAAACGCCAGAAAATGAATACGCATAAGCGGAAGAAAAGGCTGCGGAAGAACCGCCATAAAAAGAAATAGCCATTTCTGAACTTATTGCATTTCATACATTTTCATCCTGACCTGACAAGACAAAAGCGATAAAGTATTGCAGAATTGTTGCGTTACATGTTTTATTGCTTTAAAAAAATGCAGGAGTGAACAAAGAACTGATTATTAATTCTTCGTCTAACGAAGTTGTAATTGCCTTACTGGAAAATAAGCGACTCGTTGAGTTGCATAACCAACAAAGCAATAATAATTTTATGGTGGGCGACTTGTACCTTGGAAAGGTACGAAAGATCATCAGCGGTCTGAATGCCGCATTTATTGATGTTGGCTACGAGAAAGATGCTTTTTTGCACTATCTCGATTTGGGCCCACAAGCCCGCACACTCAACAAATACGTCCGCGAAGCTGTTACCAAACAAGGGGGCGGTAAGTTGGAAAATATTAAACTGGAAGCTGATATTGAAAAAACCGGTAAAATCACCAGTGTGCTTTCCGGCGGACAGAGTATTCTCGCACAGGTTGCTAAAGAACCCATTTCCAGCAAGGGGCCGCGAATCACTACTGAAATTTCTATTCCCGGTCGTTACATGGTTATGATTCCTTTTTCTGACAAAATTTCTGTTTCGCAGAAAATAAAAAGTCAGGAAGAGCGGGTAAGACTTAAAAAACTAATTCAAAGTATTAAGCCGAACAACTTCGGTGTAATTGTACGCACGGCTGCCGAAAACAAAAAAGTAGCTGAGCTTTACGCAGACCTAAATGACCTGCATGCAAAATGGGAATCTGCGATGGACGTTCTAAAGGAAGCTACCCCTCCCCGAAAAATTCTGGGAGAAATTGACCGTACTTCAGCCATCTTAAGAGATTTGCTTAATAATTCGTTCAATGCAATTCACGTCAATGACCCCACCTTATTTGCAGAGATTAAGAAATACATTCATACAATAGCGCCTGATCAGGAAGACATTGTAAAACAGTATAAAGGAAAAGATCACATTTTTGAAGCCTTTGGAATAGAAAAGCAGATTAAAAGTCTGTTTGGGAAAACGGTAAACATTAAAAGCGGGGCTTACCTTGTTGTGGAACACACGGAAGCGCTGCATGTGATTGATGTCAACAGCGGCCACCGCATGAATCAGGAAAACAACCAGGAAACAAATGCGCTGGATGTAAACCTGGAAGCAGCTTCTGAAATATCCCGCCAGCTAAGGCTTCGTGATATGGGCGGCATCATTGTTATTGATTTTATTGACCTTCACAATCCCTCCAACCGCCGCGCCTTGTACCAAAAGCTAAAAGACGAAATGAAGAATGACCGTGCCAAACACACCATTCTCCCGCCCAGCAAATTTGGTCTTGTGCAAATCACCCGTCAGCGTGTTCGACCTGAAACAACCATCGAAACGCAGGAAAAATGCCCCACATGCGGAGGGTCCGGCCTGATCAAAGCATCCATTCTTCTGATTGATGAAATTGAAAATAATATCAAATACATTTTTCAGGAGTTGAACCACAAAACACTGACGCTTTCGTGCCACCCGTTTGTGTTTGCTCATCTTACCAAAGGAATTTTTTCTCTTGGCTGGAAATGGAACCGCCGTTTTAAACGGAAGATTCGCATTACGGAGCAAAATTCATATGGAATGCTGGAATATCATTTCTTTGATAAAGAAATGGAAGAAATCAAAATCTGATTTTTTCCTGATCCGGTCGTTTTACCCTAAAAATTATTTATCTTTACATGCTAATGGACAACCCACGGCATTAAATTTGTGTCTTTCTTATACCAAAATAAAAAAGGCTTTATGAAAACATCAACCCGTCTCGTCGTTTTTACATCTGTATTCATGCTTTTTGCTGCTTTCTATGCATGCACGCCCGATACACCCGATCCTGTAGTTGTTGATCCCAGAGATAAATTTGAAGGAAACTGGACTTGTCAGGAATTTTGTAGTTCTGACAATACCAATACTACTTTTTCTGTTTCAATTTCTACAAATTCAACAACTGAAAGTGAAATACTGATTAGCAATTTCAGCTTATTGGGTGCAGGTTACAGTGCAAAAGGAATTGTTTCTGATTACAACCTTACCATTCCTTCTCAGACGGTTTCCAGCAATACAGTTCAGGGAACCGGAACGATGAACACCGGTCAGAATTCGATCAGTTTAAGCTATACGATCAACGATGGTGCTGCTACGTTTAGCTACACAGCAACCTACACAAAACAATAATTATCTTATTTTTTTAGATTCGATTCTGTCAGTAAAAGAATCTTGTTGAAAATTCGTGTTTTCTTTCTCTCCTTTTTATCGGTCATTATTTGCAATGCCTTGTAGGCGCCTCCCAGATAATACCTCTGAAACCACGGGAATACAGACAAAAATGCATCGAAAACTGTTAATTTTTTTGCGGTGTATAAAAACAAATAAGCCAATGCGCCATTTATTGCCATTGAATTTACTGCATTTTTAACATCCCCTGCGCAAAGTTGGCCCGAGCCCGGAACCAAGAGGCTCAGAAAAAAAACATACCCGCTGCGGGACGACTGAATGCGCTGGTATTTTTTTGCAAGAAAATTTATCTCATTTACATTTTCTTTTTTTGATGTATCCGTCAATGTGATAAAATAGGAAGCAGCACTTTCTGCTTCATTCATCCGCAGAAATGTTGCACCTAAAAAAAGGTTTCTTTTTCGAAGAATACTATCCGGCATCTTATCCGAGATTGCAAGTAAATCGATCATTGCCTGCAAAAAATTTTCCGTTTCATATTCACATTTGAATTTCTTCAGAATAATTTGCGCACGAGCTACAGAATCTTTTTCGTTGAACCTTGCCATTTCATAATAACGGGCGGCTTCTTTATACCGGCTCTCCTGTTCAAGGCATACTGCAACATCGCCTGCAGCTTCAGATGTGAATCGTTGTTCATTATCAAAAAAAAGAACTCTTTTTAATAATGGATAGGCAGATGAATAATCGCCGGCAATACACAACGAATCACCAAGCCGGAAAGTGGTCTCCAGCGATTGTGCGCACATGTTTTGCAAGCTAGAAAGAAGCAGCAATACGACGCTGAAGGCTGTGCTTATAACGATCCTTTTCATTTCGGTTAAAAATTCGGGCGGCTTTGACGGAACCAAAAATATTTCCAAGATAGAAGCCGGTTCCTATGGATGCGAAAACCCATCCGCCGACAGATGACTTTCCGTTTTTATCAAAATATCTATACGATGAAAATGCGTTGGAAGCTATTATTATCAAGCTATACATTCCATCTCTCCAACGGCCTGAATAAATCTTGCCGGTGCCCGGAATCACGGCTGATAAAAGACCTGAAACAAAAGGTGACCGATGTCGGATCATTAAAGAATCATCAAACATAGGCGAAATTTCGGGGTATTGATTTCTGATGGATAAAGAAGTATTCAGAAAATTTAACTTTGCTTCTTTCACCTGATATTTCATTAAAAGCGAGCAGGTTCTAACAAAATAATTCGATGCAGTATCAAAACAGGCAGCACGTTGATAAAATGAAACGGAAGAGTCGGGCTTTCCGGAAAGAAGAAAAAGCTTTGTGTGTTTTAGTTTTCCAATACAAGACTGCTGACTGTATGAAGGCAGATACCAAGCAGATTTTTTGAACGCATAATCATATTTACCTTCCTTAACCAATATTGATAATATCCGAAATCGAACACTGTCTAATGCAGGATTTAAAAACAAAATGCGTTCGTATTCTGCAACAGCAAGCTCCGACTGCCCTGTGTTCTCAAGATATTGCGCATATTTCCATGTATTTTCTACAGAAAAAATATCAGTCTGCTGCGCATTGGATGTGCACGAAATAAAAATGAAAACTAAGAGAAAATAAAATTTACGCATCTTAAGGAAAATCAATGTATTTATCTCTTTCCGCGTCTATCGGAAAATCTTTTTCTGAATTATTACAGCGAGAAAGCCTGTCGAAAGCATCAAACAAACCCATCGGTCCGTTTTTTTTCAATGTCAGCAATGCATATTCGGAGCAGGAAGGATGGAACTTGCAACTGGGCATATCCTGCGATGAAATGAACGTTTTGTAAAAAAGAAAAAGAGAACTGAAAATAAACTGTAGTTCATTCTTTGAATTTCCAACATACTTTCTGTATTCCGGTTTATGTCTGTGCTCATCGACTGCAAGAAATGTAAAGTCGGATTTTGACTGAGAAAAAACGTTTGAAGAAAATAATATTACACACAGAAAAAAGAGAATCCGCAGTGGTTTCCTTTTAAGCAATGTATACGTCTGAATCTTCATGGGCTTTCTGTTCCTTGCAAAGTTAAAAGATATTTCAAGTTGTAACATAAAAAAATATTAATACAGCATTTTGATTTATCTTTACAATGATTTGCTATGCAGAATTTTCGAACTTTTCTTTTCTCTGTATTGCTTCTGTGCATATCGTTGGTTTGTGCCCAGGACACAAAACCATCTTTCCCTTTAAAAAAATTCTCGGGAATCAGTCAGTTGGTAAAAATTAATCCATTACCCATTCTTTGGGGGCCGATCATGTATACATCTGAATACAGGCTCAACAGCGAGTTTACAACTTCGCACACCCAATCGATGGAAATCGGATTTTCATATCTTGGAAAAAACATTTTTCTCTGGATGGTGGAAGACAGCCTGAACAACAATCAGGGCAAATACAAGATTAACGGATATCGTTTTCAGCTTGAATACCGCTTCTTCCCGGTCCCCTTCACAAGTTCTCCCGACGGGTTTTATTTTGCACCCCATCTTTCCTATAGCAATGCATTAATAACTATGAATTATTTGGTTTTGCAAAGGCAGTTCGTAGAAATAGCTCACTTCAATATTAATTTGAAACTGGGCTACGAACTGATATTAGATGAAAATAAAACCTTTGATTTTTTTATCGGTATGGGATACAAAAAAAATCGCTGGTGGGAAATTGACGGTGATAAAAGGATTCCAATGGACATCAGTGATCAGGGCATTTTTTATACTATGCCCTTAAAACTAACACTCGGATTTAATTTTGGTTTTGCTTTCTGAACTACATCTTGGATACAGCAAATTGCCAGTATTTACGCTGTGCATCATTTAACTGTTTATTGGATGTGATTTGTTTTTTAATGCTTTCTACCTGAGATGCAGCCAACGCAGCCTGTTTATTTTTCTTTGCAACATTGTACATATGAAAACGAAACAGCAGATTTTCCGGATATTTCTTTACAAGTGTCTCTGCATACTTTTGTGCCATATCGGTACGTTTTTCAATTTCAATCCAGATCTTCATCAGGAAATAATTTGATTCGGTAAAGAGGCATATGTTCTGTGAAAGAGCTGTTTTTCCAAGATACTTGTGACCTGTAGTTTTATTCCCATCCGGAAAAAACATTTTAAAAGGAGCCATAACAACGTAATCATCTGCTGCCGTGATTAAGCAATTATACAATCCTGTAGTCATATAGAAAGGTTCATACACCGATTCTCTTCCAAAAGATTTTTCTACAATATTGATATTCTTTTTCACAACATTGATGGTAGAAATGTATTCTTTGTACAAAAGCTTTACACGGGCCTTATACATATAAACCATGATCAGACAAAACAAATTATTGTTGTCTTTATAGTCTTTTGTATTTAACCTTGTTTCGCAAGCCTTCAGGTTATTGTTGAACTGATTCAGTATAGTCTGATTTTCTTCACCAGAAATAAACCGCCACCAGTAAAGATTTGTTGCCAGCAGAAAAGGCCAGGGACTTTTGTTGTGAAAGTATTTAAAATCTTTTATAACAGCTTCTGCTTCTACAAAGCGATAATGATAAATATCCGTGAAGCCCTTGTTCAAGTATGAAGAAATTGAGTCGTTCTTTAAAAAATCGCCATTCGTCTGCGAAAAGGCAGATACTCTCAATACAAACAATAACAATACAAGTAAAAATATTTTCTTCATCACACATCAACTTTTTAATAACTGTTCAACTAATTTGGGTACACCCTTGCTGGCCGTTTCTTTAATAAGAGTAAGGTTATGAATCCAGCCAACATTACATTCATTCGGATCCACGATAAATTTTGGAATTTCATACCGCGAATAGTTTACCAATCCCGCTGCAGGATATACATTCAGTGAAGTTCCTATAATGATAAAGATATCTGCTTTGTCCGTAAAACGGGCTGCATCTTCAATCAAAGGTACGGCTTCTCCAAACCATACAATGTGGGGACGAAGCTGCGATCCCTTTTCACACTTGTCACCCGGATTGAGTTCCCATCCATCCAGATCATAAATTAAACTAGAATCAACGGTACTGCGTGCCTTTTTCAATTCACCATGCAGATGCATTATTTTTGTTGATCCGGCTCTTTCGTGCAGGTCATCTACATTCTGGGTAATAATCTGCACATCGTATTTCTCCTCGAGCTTAACAATTGCTTTGTGCGCAGGATTGGGCTTGCAATCGAGCAGTTGCTTCCTGCGCTGATTGTAAAATTCAAGAACCTTATCTCTGTTCTTTAACCAGCCTTCATAACTGGCAACTTCCATAATATCATACTCTTCCCACATGCCGCCAGAATCGCGAAATGTACGAATACCGCTCTCAGCGCTTATTCCGGCTCCTGTTAGTATGACAATTTTTTTCTTCACCGCTCCAAATCTATTTATTTTTCAATTAACCACCAATTTTTTATTTTTTTGTTTGAAAAAAATGATGTTTTGCCTAGCCTTTTACAGTTTTCAGTTTAACAATTAAGCGATTTCGTCTAATTTTGAAAAAACTTAGGAAACTTTTAGTGTTAAAATAGTTTCCGCAGTTTCCTTTTTTATACATTTGCCGCATGGAAGAAAAACCTAATCAAATAATCGAAAAAGTAACGCCTTTGTTTATGCGATATGGAATACGTTCAGTGTCGATGGACGATATCTCGCGTGAACTGGGAATTTCTAAAAAAACGCTTTACCAGCATTTTGAGGATAAAACAGAGCTTGTGAAGCAGGCTCTTGCAAAATACCTTGTTGGCATGGGACTTCAGTTCAAAGAAATTGTCAGTTCTAAGAAAAATTCTATTGAAATGCTTTTTGAGATCAGCCAGTATCTTGGCAAGTTATTAAAGGATTTGAATCCATCCATTATTTATGATTTGCAGAAATACTACCCCGAAGTAATGGGACTTCTGGATGAACATAAACACAAACATGTATATAATAATGTGAAGGCAAATCTGATCAAAGGGATGGAAGAAGGATTTTACAGAAAAGATTTGAATCCTGAAATCATTGCCAAGTTGTATGTTTCACGCATGGATATTTCAGTTGATCCCGCTGTATTAAATGTGGAAGGTCACAATCTGTCGGAAGTATACGATGAATTGTTTCGTTATCACATTCGTGGAATAGCGAGCAAAAAAGGACTTGAATATTTTGAAAAAAACTTAGCAAAGACATAAATTTATAGAAAGGAAAATGGAATGAAAAGAATAATTTTATGTGGACTGTCTGTCGCATTCCTTTGGATAACGGGTCTTTCGGCGCAAACCAACACCAGCGCTCCGAAAGAATTTACGCTGAAAAGTGCCCAGGAATATGCGCGTAAAAATAGTCCTGTATTAAAAAATGCATATCTCGATTTAGAATCTGCGAAAAAGAAAATCTGGGAAACAACTGCCATTGGTCTGCCACAGATCAATTCAAAACTTGCAGGATCGTACATGTTAAAAGTCCCTGATATGATCAGCGAATTTTCGAGCTTCAGTTCGCTGTTCACGTGGATGTATGGTGCTGATCAAGCATTGTACGGGCTTACCATGAATCCTGGTTTTGGGAATATTCCTGCACCCACCCCATCAGAACCAGTTAGTGAAAATGATATGAAATGGGGGCTTACTTACGACATTACAGCTACACAACTTCTTTTCAGCGGTGCGTATATTGTAGGTTTGCAAACTGCCAAAACATTTAAAAATCTTTCAGAATTAAGTATATCCAAATCAGAAAATGATTTAACGGAGAGTGTTTCCAATGCCTATTTTCTATGTCTGATTGTTAAAGCAAACAAAGAAATTCTTGACAGCTTATACCTGAATACTGAAAAAATATTTAATGATATCAAAGCTATTCAGGGAAAAGGATTTTTAGAAGAAACGGATGTGGATCAGATGCAGCTTACACTAGCAAACCTGAACAATACCCGAGATATGATCAGCCGTCAGGCACAGATTACCGAAAATCTGCTTAAATTTCAGATGGGGCTTGATCTGAAAGAAAATATAAAACTGACTGATAATATTGACGCATTAATTCTTCAGATCAGTGTTGAAGCAATGGGCAACAAAGGCTACTCTGCAGAAAAATCACCAGACTTCAGGCTGCTTGAAACACAGGAAAAATTGGCCATGCTGAATGTAAAACTTCAGAAAAGCACTTTCCTTCCGGATGTAGCGGCCTATTTCAATCATCAGGAAAATTTTAATAAAAATTCTTTTTCATTTACGCCGCCTAACGTACTTGGTCTTAGCGTGAGCATTCCCATCTTTGGCAGTGGAATGAAGCTGGCTAAAATCAAGCAGGCAAAAATTGGTCTTGAAAAAGTACAGAACACAAAATTTCAGGTGGCGCAGGGGCTGAATCTGCAGTATGAAGAAACAAAAACTTCGTTTCAGAATGCGTTGGGAAAATATACTACTAACCGACAAAATATTGAGCTTGCAAAAAAAATCTATACACGCACAGTAGTAAAATACAAAGAAGGATTTTCCAGCAGTATGGAAATGGCGCAGGTTCAGAATCAATATCTGCAATCGCAATCTTCCTATTACTCGGCAATCATAGAGTTGTCGTCGGCATTTGCCAAACTTGAAAAACTTTTGAAATAACGAAAAAAATCACAATAACTATGAAAACACGAATTGTAATCCTGATGTCAATTGTTATGCTGGTTGCATGCAATCAAAAGACTGACAAACGGGCTGAGCTTGACAAGCTGATGAAAGAACGCAACGAACTGAATGATAAAATTACTGCGTTACAGAAAGAAATTTCTTCTGAAAATGGTCAGAAACAAAAAAAGATTACTGATATAACAGTTAAAGAAATAACTCCGCAGGCATTTAACCATTATATTGAAGTGCAGGGTAAAGTTGACGGTGAAGAGAACGTAACTGTTACTTCCAAAACGATCGGTGTAGTTACACAGATTTATGTGAAAGAAGGAACCATGGTTAGAAAAGGGCAGATACTTGCAAGCCTTGATGCCAGCGTTCTTAAGTCAACACTGGATGATCTGGAAAGCACCCTTGTTTTTGTAAAAGATTTGTATGATAAACAAAAAAGCTTGTGGGATCAGAAAATAGGTTCTGAAGTACAATACCTGACAGCCAAGAATAACAAGGAAAGCCTCGAAAATAAAATCCTGACGATGAAAGAGCAAATCAGGATGAGTAGTGTTGTTTCACCCATCAGCGGTTCGGTTGAAGAAGTGGGTATCAAGATTGGTCAATCGATGGCGCCTGGTATTCCTGCATTTCGCGTTGTTAATTTTTCACGCGTAAAAATTATGGCTGAAGTAGCGGAAGCCTATTCGCAAAAAGTAAAAAAGGGTGTTCCTGTGTTAATCAGCTTTCCGGATATTAATAAAGAGGTTGAAACGAAACTTGAATTCTCTAGTAAATTCATTAATCCAACCAACCGAACATTTACGGTGGAAGCACGCTTAAGCGGAAAGGAAGCCGAATTCAGAGCCAACATGATTGCTGTTTTGAAAATCAATGATTATGTGAACCCGCAAGCAATTGTAATTCCTGTTAATCTGCTTCAGAAATCCGGAGAAGGACAATTTGTGTATGTTGTAAAAGATGAAAAAGGAAAAAAGATTGCCAGAAAGCAAATTGTAACTGTTGGTTTAATATATAATGGTCTGGCAGAAATCACCGATGGTTTAAAAACCGGCGACAAGGTAATCATGACAGGTTATAACGACCTGTATGAAGGTAATGAAGTTAAGTATTGATTTGAGCTGACAGATTAAATTGAAAATCATGACTAAGAAAAAGAAAAACAAAGAATTCTTTTTAACCAGCTGGGCGATTAATAATCGAACTGCTGTGTATGTGCTGGCAGTCTTTATATCCATTCTAGGGATCATGAGCTATAACAGCATTCCAAAAGAACAGTTTCCGGAAATTGTGATTCCGACCATCATGGTCAATACCATTTATCCCGGCACATCTCCTACTGATATTGAGAATCTGATTACGCGCCCGATTGAAAAACAAATCAAATCGATTGCAGGCGTGAAAAAAATATCGAGCAATTCGATTCAGGATTTTTCGCTGATTTTTGTTGAATTTAACACTGACGTAGATGTAGCGCAGGCAAAGCAAAAGGTAAAAGATGCGGTGGATAAAGCCAAAAGCAATCTGCCGAATAATCTTCTGAAAGATCCGGATGTAAAGGACATTGACTTTTCGGAATTCCCGATTATGTCGATCAATATTTCCGGTGATTACAATCTAGATAAACTAAAATCGTTTGCCGAACAAATTCAGGACCGCATAGAAACACTGAAAGAAATCACCCGCGTTGACATTGTAGGTGCGCTGGAGCGTGAAATTCAGATTGATGTTGATATGAACAAAATGCAGTCAGCAAGTGTTACTTTCACTGATATTGAACGTGCAGTTTCTTCTGAAAACGTTACTGTATCGGCTGGTAATATTGATGTATACGGAATGAACCGTTCTGTTCGTATCGTTGGTCAGTTTAATGGTGCAGATGATCTATACAACATTGTATTTAAAAGTTCGAGTGGTGCAACGATTTATTTAAAGGACATTGCAACAATAAAAGATTCCTATAAGGAACAGGAAAATTTTTCAAGACTGAATGGAAAAAATGTAATCACTTGTAATGTTATTAAGAAAAGCGGGCAAAACCTGCTGGAAGCGGCGGATCAGATTAAACTGATTATTACAGATCTGAAAGAAAATTCATTTCCTGATGATTTGAAGATCACGATAACCGGCGATCAGTCGACCTTTACAAAAAACACCCTGACAGATCTAAACAACACTATCGTCATCGGTTTTATTCTTGTGATTCTGGTTCTGATGTTTTTCATCGGGTTTAAGAATTCATTCTTTGTAGGACTATCAGCTCCGCTCTCTATGTTTATTGCCTATCTGATCATGCCCGGCATTGGTTTTACCATGAACATGATTGTGATGTTTGCATTTATTTTTGCATTGGGAATCATTGTGGACGATGCCATCGTAGTAATTGAGAATACACACAGGTGGCTTAAACAGGAAAAGAGTGTTGCCAATGCAGCCCGCTTTGGTGCAGGTGAAGTTTTTCTTCCTGTATTATCGGGAACATTGACTGTGCTGGCTCCCTTTTTCCCATTAGCATTCTGGCCGGGCATTGTGGGCAGTTTCATGAAGTTTCTTCCTATCACATTGATCATAACGCTTTTTGCTTCGCTGGTTGTCGCTTATTTATTCAATCCTGTGTTTGCAGCTTCCTTTATGAAGCATGATGATATGGAGGTGAAAAAAACACCGCTGAAAGCGATCGGAATTACATCGCTTGTGATGATTACATTGGGAATTCTTTTCCATCTGGGCTCTATGACTGCCATCGGTAATTTTATGTTTTTTGCCGTTGCGCTATACCTGTTATTCCAGTTTGTGCTGAAGGCCGCTATCCATGGATTCCAGAGCAGGCTGTGGCCCGCCGTGATGAGAGGTTATGAAAGAAGTCTGCGTTTTGTTTTGCATAAAAGAAATGCGTATTACACTTTATCGGCGACGGTGGGTTTGCTGTTCCTGACTTTCTTTTTAATGAGTATTTTCAAACCCAAGGTAGTATTTTTCCCTGATAATGAACCGAAATATGTAAACATTTTGATGACACTTCCCGTGGGAACCAATCAGAATGTAACGGATTCGCTGGCGCGCGAGGTAGAGAAAAAAATATACGGTGTTATCGGATACAACAATCCCATTATCGAATCGGTGATTACCAATATAACGCGTGGGGCGGATGACGAGGGATTCGATCGTTTCGATGCAACCAACAAAGGAAAAGTCACCGTTAACTTTGTAGAGTTTAAAGACAGGATCGGCGTATCCACTTCTGACTATTTGAAAAAAATTACGGAAGCAGTGAAAGGGATTCCTGGCGCCAACATTGTGGTTAACAAAAACCGTATGGGGCCGCCGACAGGAAAACCTATCAATGTGGAAGTGTCCGGGGAGAACATGGATGAAATCATTGAGGATGCTACCCGTTTCAAAAAATATATTGACTCGCTGCAGATTCCCGGTATGCAGGAAATGAAAAGTGATTTTCAGGCAAACAAACCGGAAATCGTTATCAACATCGATCGCAAACGTGCCCTTCAAGAAGGTATTTATACCGGACAGGGCGGCATGGAAATTCGCACAGCAATTTTTGGAAAAGAAATTTCAAAATTAAAAGAAGGTGAAGATGAGTTCCCGATTTTACTTCGTTATGATGAGAAAACCAGAAGTAATATTGATGATCTGATGAATCTGAAAATTGTATTCCGTGATATGGTCACAGGAATGCTCCGCCAGATACCGCTTTCAACGGTTGCCAAAGTAGAATATAGTACAACTTACGGAAGCGTCAAACGACAAAATATGAAGCGTGTAATCACACTCACTTCCGAAGTTGTGGAAGGATATAATGCCAATGAAATTATGGCTAAAATTCAAACCGAGGCCGTCAATTTCAAAACCCATTCGGGTGTAAGCATCGGACTGACGGGAGAAAGCGAATTCCAGAAAGAGTCGATGAACTTTCTTATGCGTGCTATGATTATAGCTGTATTCCTAATGTTTTTTATTCTGATTTCGCAGTTTAATTCAATCAGCAAAACGTTGATTATTCTGAGTGAAGTTGTATTCAGCGTGATTGGTGTATTTCTGGGCATTATGATTTTCGGAATGAGCATTTCGATTGTAATGACCGGTATCGGCATTGTTGCATTGGGAGGTATTGTTGTGAGAAACGGAATATTGATTGTGGAATTTATCGATGTGATGAAATCACGGGGATTAAAAACCACTGAAGCGATTGTTGAAGGAAGTATGACACGCGTAACACCGGTTGTTCTTACTGCAATGGCCACCATGCTCGGGCTTGTTCCGCTTGCTATCGGAATGAATATCGATTTTATCGGATTGCTTACCGACTTTAATCCGCATCTGCATTTTGGCGGCGATAACGTAATGTTTTTCGGACCGCTCTCGTGGACGATTATTTTCGGACTGAGCTTCTCTACATTTTTAACTTTGATTGTTGTGCCTGCGATGTACTATATTGCATACACAACGAAGGTACGCGTGAAGCGCGGCAAATCGAACCGCGCAGGAAGGAAATTAGTGAAAGTGAGGGAAACTTTGCATGTTTAATATCTTGCAGAGTTAATATTTCCAACTGCGTAGCCCCGGGTCGAGAGATTCGGGGTTTTTTCTTTTCGTTAAACAGACTTGAAAAGGCTGGATGCCCGCTACCTGATTGATAGTTCATCATACAGGATCGATTCGAACAACAGGGTATTCTTTGCACGCGTTACGCGAGAAAGGCAGGCAAGCAGTGGCTGATACTTTTCATTTTTCAATATTCACCACAGATTACACAAATTAACACAGATTAATTTATGCCACCAAAACACAAAAACACAAAAATCCACTAAAAAACACATTGCCACTAAAACACGAAAGCACCAAAGAGCATCAAAATACAATGCCACCCCGTCCGAACGGCGTTCAGCCGGGCGGGGAAAACACACAGAAAAAAGTTTAACCGCAGAGAACGCGAAGGGAAATACAGCGCGAAGGACGCGAAGATTTTAAACAAGGAGCAAGGATTAAGGAACAAGGAAGGGAGAAGTTTTTTAATTACTTAGCAGTTTTTTTTTAACACATAGACAACAGTAGGAAAACATAGTCACATAGAGAAATACAAGAGTGAGAAGGTAGGGACAGGTTCTTTTTCTTTTCGGATTTTCATGATCAACAATTCGGGAAACCCTCACGTGGCTGAGATCGATGGTGACTGCCGCTGGAGCGGCGGTTACTAGTTATCCGTTATTAGTTAATTGGGGGAAATCATTGCTGACTGCCGCTGGAGCGGTGGTTACTAGTTACTAGTTATTAGTTATTTGGGGAAAGTCATTGCTGACTGCCG